>DASWFH010000217.1:0-4445 GCA_036394355.1 Allostellaceae bacterium
GGATCTCGATCGCGCGCTCCGGCGAGAGCTCGAAGCGCGCGCCGTCGAGATGCGAGCGGAAGGTGACGCCGCGCTCGCTGAGCTTGCGCAGCTTCGCCAGCGATAATACCTGGAAGCCGCCGCTATCGGCGAGGATCGGCCCCGGCCAATTCATGAACCGGTGCAGCCCGCCCAGCGCGGCGATGCGCTCCGCCGTCGGGCGCAGCATCAGGTGATAGGTGTTGGCGAGGATGATCTGCGCGCCCGTCGCCGCCACATCCTCCGGCCGCATTGCCTTCACCGTCGCCGCCGTGCCCACCGGCATGAAGGCCGGCGTCTCCACCGCGCCATGCGCCGTCTGCATGCGCCCGCGCCGCGCCGCGCCGTCGCGCGCGAGCAGCGTATATGAGAACGGCTGCGTCACTGTTGGTCTTCGGGCCGAAGCGGCGTCCTGTGCCAGTCGAAGCGACGCAGCAGCCGCTCTTCGTCCGCGTCATGAGCCGCATGGTAATTGTGACTGTGCGGCGCAGGCGTCCTGATCTCGCCGAGCGACAATCCTCGCTCAAGCAGCAATTTCTCAATTCGTCCGACCGGTCCGTATGCATAGATCAGATTGTGCCGGTCGTAGACCAGAAGTCCCTGGTCGGCGGCCGATCGAATCCACAAATCGAGCCGCGCATCGCCTTCGAGAAAGCCGCCGAATTCCTGCAGAAAGAGTTCGACATCATCGAGCGCGACCGAGGGGCTTTGATAGCGCCCTTCCTGGCCCAGTCGCGATGTATGGATGACCGCGAGAATTGCGAAGGGTTCCGACAACTCTCGCGCCAACGCGATCAGAAGATCGCAATGCCCGCTGGCCCGCGCCACGCACAGACGTGGCGCTCCGGTCGTTGTCTGATGCTCGAAGACATCGGTATAGGCGTGGGCGGCGAATTCGCCGTCTCGCATCGAGCCGAATTTAAAGTTCATGGGCGGCGATCTCCGGGAAAAAGCAGGCAAGCGTCACCGTAGGAGAAGAAGCGATAGCCGGCATCGATCGCGTGCGCATAGGCCGCCTTCATGCGCTCCAGGCCGGCGAAGGCGGCGACCAGCATGAACAGGGTCGAGCGCGGCAGGTGGAAATTGGTCAGCAGCAAATCGACGGCGCGGAAGCGATAGCCCGGCGTGATGAAGAGCGCGGTCTCCCCCGCAAAGGGCGCGACGAGGCCGCTCTCGTCGGCGGCGCTTTCGAGGAGACGCAAGCTTGTCGTGCCGACCGCGACGATGCGCCCGCCGGAAGCGCGCGCGGCGTTGATGCGCTCGGCCGCCGCGACATCGATGAAGCCGGTCTCGCTATGCATGCGGTGATCGGCGGTGTCCGCGGCCTTGACGGGGAGGAAGGTGCCGGCGCCGACATGCAGCGTCGCGGTGAGCCGCGCGATGCCGGCGGCGTCGAGCGCCGCCGCCAGCCGCTCGGTGAAATGCAGCCCGGCGGTCGGCGCGGCGACGGCGCCGTCCTTCGCCGCGAACATCGTCTGGTAGTCGGCGTAGTCGCGGGCATCGCCGCCCGCGGGCCGCTTGATGTAGGGCGGCAGCGGCATGCTGCCGAAGCGCGCGAGCCGGGCGCGAAATTCCTCCCCCTCGACGTCGAAGCGCAGCGTCACGTCGCCTTCCGCGTGCTTGGCGGCGACCGCGGCGGCGAAGCCCTCGCCGAAGGCGATGGTATCGCCGGGCTTCACCCGCTTGCCGCCCTTGACGAAGGCGCGCCAGGCGCCGCCGCCGACATCGCGGTGGAGCGTCACCTCGACCCGGGCCGCGCCGCGCATGCCGACCAGCCGTGCCGGGATGACGCGCGTGTCGTTGCAGACCAGCAAGTCGCTCGGCCGCAGCAGAAGCGGCAGGTCGCGGATGGCGCGGTCCGCCAGTGCCGGCCCGATGACGAGCAGGCGCGCGGCGTCGCGCGGCTCGATCGGATGGTCCGCGATCAGCTGCCGCGGCAGCTCGAAATCGAAATCGTCGACGCGCATGGCGCAGCGCTGTAGCGGCATCCGTGCGAGAAGGGAAGCGGACGGCGGCGGCGCTGCCCCATTCGCCCTTCGAGACGGCCGCTCAAGCGGCCTCCTCAGGGTGAGGTGCTCATATTGTCCTCACCCTGAGGAGCGCCCGAAGGGCGCGTCTCGAAGGGCGAACGGGGACGCGGCACGATCGCGACTACCGCCTTGCTCGCGTGATGTCGCGCAAGACCGCGGCTTCCTGCTCCTTCTCGTCGAGGCGGTGCCTGACGAGGTCGCCGATGCTGACGAGGCCGATGAGCTCGCCGCCCTCCATCACCGGCAGGTGGCGCACGCGATGCGCGGTCATCACCTTCATGACCTCGTCGATGCGGTCCGCGGGCGCGCAGGTGGTGACGTCCGGCGTCATCAGCTCATGCACCTCGTAGGCGAGTGCCTCGGCGCCGTGGCGGGCGAGGGCGTGGATGACGTCGCGCTCGGAGAACATGCCGACGAGCTTGCCCCAGCGGTCGACCACGACGAGCGCGCCGATGCGCTCGTCGTGGAGCTTGCGGATCGCCGCCTCGACGCTGTCGACCGAGCGGACGCTCGAGACGTGCCGGCCTTTGTGATGCAGGATCTCCGCGACGGGCATGGGGCAACCTCCTGGCAAATGCGAAACGGTTACGATAGACAGATAGGCATGCGCCACCAGCCCTGCCATAGCGATCCCGCGCCGTGACGGCCATGCGAGGGCCGCCCGCCTATGGCGCGGCAGCCAGGGCGGAATGGCCGCTCGATCCGGCGGTCGCCAATCTCAACCATGGCGGCTATGGCGTGACGCCCAACGCCGTGCTCGCGGCGCAGGCCGAATGGCGCCGGCGCATCGAGGCCAACCCGATGCGTTTCATGACCAGGGAGCTGCCGGCGGCGTGGCGCGCGGCGGCGGCGGCGCTGGCGGCGCATCTCGGCGCGCGCGGCGAGGATGTCGTCTTCGTCGCCAATGCGACGGAAGGCTGCAACGCGGTGCTGCGCGCGCTCGATTTCCGCGCCGGCGACGAGATCCTCGTCACCAACCTCGCCTATGGCGCCATCGCCAAGGCAGTGCGCTACGTCGCCCAGCGCAGCGGCGCCACAGTGGTCGAGGCGCAGATCCCGCTGCCGCTGCCCGACAACGCGGCGGCCATCGCAGCGGTCGCGGCGCGGCTCGGCCCGCGCACCCGCCTCGCCGTGCTCGACCACGTCGCCTCCGGCAGCGCGCTGGTCCTGCCGGTGGCCGAGCTGGCGCGCTTGGCGCACGATGCCGGCGCGCGCGTGCTGATCGACGGCGCCCATGCGCCGGGCCAGGTGCCGCTCGGCGTGCCGGCGACCGGCGCCGATTGGTATGTCGGCAATTGCCACAAATGGCTATTAGCGCCGCGCGGCTGCGGCTTCCTCTGGGCGCCCGAAGCGATGCAGGTGGCGCTCCACCCGCTCGCCATATCGCATGGCTATGGCGCGGGCTTCCTCGCCGAGTTCGACTGGACCGGCACGCGCGACCCGACGCCGTTCCTCTGCGTGCCCGCTGGCATCGCCTGCCATGCGCGCTTCGGCGGCGCCGCGCTGATGGCGCGCAACCGGCTTCTCGCGCTCGAGGCGGCGCGCCTTCTGGCGGCGCGCTGGGGCACCCAGATCGGCGGCCCGCCGGACGCCTTCGCGGCGATGGTGACGGTGCGGCTGCCGCTGGCGGAGACGACGGCCGAGGCTGGCCTCGCGCTGCAGCACCGCCTCGCCGACGAGCATCGCATCGAGGCAGCGATCGTCGCCCAGGCCGGCAGCCTCTGGGTGCGCGTCGCCGCGCAGGCGTATAACGAGCTCGCCGACTACGAGCGGCTGGCGGCGGTGTTCTGATCGGATAGAATGCCCGCCATGTTCCGCCGCCGTCCCCCGCCGCTCGGCGCCGCGCTCGTGCTGCTGCTGAGCGTCGCGTTCCTCTCTCTCCTGTTCCTGCCGGCCAAGGACGAGGCGAATCTGCGCCTCGTGCTCGCCTGGCGGCCGGAGACCGAGCCGCTGCTGCTCATGGCCGGGCTCGCCGCGCTGGCGCTGGCCGGCCGCTCCTTGCGTCCGGCATGGCGCTGGCTGCTCGCCCTGCTGCTGTTCGTCGCCGCGCTGCTGCAATTCGCCGTCGCGGCGATGCTCGGCATCTTCGACCGCGATCTCAACCTCTATATCGACCTGCGTTATGTGCCGAGCGTGCTCGGCCTGTTCTGGGACGCGGCGGGGCCGTGGCGCGGCGGCGCCGAGATCGCCGCCGCGGCGCTCGCCGCGCTCGCCGTCGTCGCCGCCATCGCCGTGGTGCTGGGATTGGCCCAGCGGGCCCTCGCGCCGCGGCGGCACGCCGAGGCGTGCCTCGCCGTCGTCGCCGTGGCGCTCGCGCTCGGCTCGCTGCCGATCTACGGCGGCGAAAGCCTGCTCGCCGCGCGCACTGCGAGCGCGCTCGGCGATCAGGCGGCGCGG
>DASWFH010000218.1:0-13920 GCA_036394355.1 Allostellaceae bacterium
GTGGCGCGAGGCGCGCGGCGCGAAAACCCCGGGTACCCCCCCCTCTCCTGATATTTCAACGCGCTGTAAGACATCTCGACCTCTCGTCAGACGCTCCATGTTCCAACTCCGTTCTTCTCACCAACAGCGCGATGGTCGACAAAACGGCGGCGATGGTCGCTGGATGAAAGTGAGCAATTACAAGCTGCCGTCAGACTGTCAGACGGCGGCATTCTTTCGGGCCGCTGGCGCGGCGATAGCGCCAGCGGTAAGCTGCGCGGATGGACGCACATTCGGGGCGCATCGCGGGGTTGTGCATCGTCGCCGTGTTGTGGGCGCTGCTGCTCGCCGGCGCCGACATGGTGGCGCTGGCGGCGATCGACGAACTCGACGGCGCGCCCTGGGCGCAGGTGCCGTTGATCGTCGCCAGCTTCGCCGCGGCGATCTGGTTGTGGTGGCTGCCGGTCAGCCACGCGGCGCGGCGCGTCTAGCGCGGCGGCAGCACCCGCGCGGCATCGGCGCACGCCGAGAGCGCCAGGCGATCGACGATATCCGGCGGGTTGTCGTCGCGCAGCTCCTGTTCGAGCAGCCGCAGCTTGGCGAGCAGTCCCTCGGGCGTCGCCGCCGGTGTCGCCGATATCTCGTCCTCGATGGCGCAGAGCGCATCGCCCTCCGCATCCTCGTCGCCGTCCGCGCAATTCCGCAGCACGACTTCCTGCGCGTGATACTCCGCGATCAGCGCCAGCAGCGCCGCGTCGGCGCTCGGCGGCTTGCTCGCCGCGGCCAGCGCGCGCGCAATCAGCATTTCCTCGGAACGGTTGGTCATCGGGATGGTTGCTCTCTCGTTGGGGCTTCTCACAGCCATTGCCGCGAAGCGGACGCGGCGCCGGGAGGTTGAGAACCAGCGAGAGAGACTGGTCGGCCTTCTTTACCCGCTTGCGCGAGCTGTTGCATCCGGCCGCCTCCCGACATAAGCTCGTCGGTTGACGGACGGCCGCCAAGCCGTCGCCTGCTCGCCGCTTTGACGCGCGGCGGGCGTTCGGCAGACAGCCCGCTTGCAACGGGTCGCCTGCCTCTCTCGTCCGGGTTCTCACACCCGCGGACAGTCTAGCGGAATTAGCCTTAACCAGCCATGAAAACGGGGCGCCCGGCGCGACAAGCGCCGGCCCGCGTGCCGTGGCGCCCTCGCCGAGATTGCGCGCCACGGGCGATCCTAGGCGATGGTGACGGGCTGCGCCGGCCACGGCAGGTCCGCGCCCGCCTGGCGCACGGCGCCGGCCAGCGTCAGGCTTGCGCGGTAGCCCGCGAGCGCGCCGCCGAGGCGGACGAGCTGCGCGATGGTGACGTGGCAGCCGAGCGCGCCGATGCGCGGCCAGCCCAGCGTGCGTTCCTTGGGCGGCATCGCGGCGTACAGCGCGAGCAGGGCAAGCGCGCCTTCGTCGAGCGCATAGAGGCCGTCCAGCTCGGGCGCGTCCGGCCAGCGCACGGCGCAGCCGGCGTTGATCTTCGCTTCCAGCTCGCCGCTGGCTATGGGTTGTGGCATGATGCGCGCCTTTCACTGAGGAGGTGCGTGCGATGCGGTTGGCGTTTTTCCTGAACGGCGATCGTGGTGAGGCCGTGCTGTCGGCGCTTGTCGAGCAGCCAGAACACGCCATCGTGCGCGTCGTGCGCGGGCGTCAGGACGTGAATGGCCGCGCCTTCGTCGCGGACCTGGCCGAAACCAAGCCCGATCTTCTTGTCGTCGCCGGCTATCCGACCATCTTCAAGCGCCCGCTGCTCTCGGTCGCGCGCCTCGGCGTCGTCAACCTGCATGCCGGCCGCCTGCCGCAGTACCGCGGCGGCTCGCCGCTGAACTGGCAGATGATCAATGGCGAGAGCGTCGCCGGCTTCGCCGTGCTGCAAATGGACGAGGGCATTGATACCGGCGCCGTCTGGATCAGCTCGCAACTGCCGATCGGGCCGCGCGAGACGATCATGGAGTTGCACGCGCGCGCCAACCGGCTGTTCCCGCCGCTCACCTTGGAAGCGCTGGCGATGATCGCCGCCGGCTGCCAGCCGACGCCGCAAGATGCCGCGCAAGCCTGCTACTGGCATCAGCGCAGCCGCGCCGATGGGCGGCTCGATTTCGCGCGCAGCACTGCGGCCGAAGCGGACCGCTTCATTCGCGCGCTGACCGGCAGCTATGGCGGCGCGTGGTGCCACCGTGACGGCGCCGAGGTCAAGTTGTGGCGCGCGCGCGTGCCCGAGCGTGTCATCCGCGGCAACCCCGGGCGTGTCTGCCGGATCGAGCGCGCCGGGCCGTATGTGGTCTGCGCCGATCGCGCCATCCTGATCGAGGAATACGAAGGCACGCTGCGCCACGGCGATGTGCTCGGTTAGGTGCCTCATGGCGTCAGCAATGTCGTCTGATCGGCCGCGGTAATCACCCCGGCAGACACCATCGCCTGAACGCCCGCGACCGTCTCTGCGCTCGTCACATCGATCGCCGGGTTGCCCGCGGCCTTGAGCAGCCACAGCAGCATCCCGCCGGTTGCATCGGCTGCGGCGGCCTTGGTGATCGCCGCCTGCGTCGCCGGCGCCAGGCGCTCAAGCCACTCGCGCGGCGAAGGCCGGGCCTTCGGCGTCGCGGCTCGCGCCGCCAGCACGCGCGGATCTGCGTCGTCTGCTTCGACCTGGCTCATGCCGGCATAGGCGGCTTGCGTGAGGTCGAATTGATAAGGGCTGGCGCCGGCAACCGTGCCATCCGCCTTGAGCAGCAGCCACGCCATCATGTGTTTCTCCCGCGCGCCCAGTTGAAGCCGGCTGTCCAGATGTCGAGGTTTTGATTTGCCGCCGTCGAGCGCACCCGGACTTGCGCCGAGATGTTCGAGCGCGCGCTCAATTCGGAGTTGGCCGATGCGTTGGCGGTCTGGATGGTGATGCTCGCCGGCCCTCTTGCCGCAGGCGCTTGGTCGGTTTCGTCGGGAGAGGTCAGCAGCGCCGAAAATGCCCCGGTTGCTGCCGCGTCGCCGATACCGACGCGCAATTTGGCCGTGACCTGGAAGCCGGACGGCAACGTGAGGGTCTGCAACGTCGCCGCCACCCCGAATGTGCCGGTGAGCGCGACATCGTGAAGCGAGACGCCGTAAACGAAATCGTCGCCGCGCTGCTGGTACTGCGGGATGAAGCTCGAGCCGTCCGTCTTGAACCATGCGATCGGCCCGCGCTTCACCGTGTAGTTCGCGGGCATCGTCGGCGCGGTGCCGCTGAGCGAAATCAGGTAATCGGTGACGCCGGTATCGAGCCGCTGGATGACCCACACGAAGTAGGGCGTGCCTGATGCGACGGCGCCGGTATCGAGGGCACCGTTACCCGACCCGACCGCCCATGCCGCCATCGTCTTGGTGAAGGTCGAGCCGACCTTCATCAAGTTGGCGTTCGTGTTGTCGACGCACGCGATGGGACCAATGGTGAGCGTTTGCGCGCCGCCAGGAGCACCCGTCTCGCCGCCATCGATGAAGCCGCGGATGAAGGCAGGTCCGAAACCGCCGAGCAGCGCCCACACATTCGGCGCCGCCGCGATCACCTTCCAGTTGGTGCCGTCGCTTTCGATCGCCAGCATGTCGCCGTCGACCGTGAGCGTGAGCGTGGTGAAGGTCGCGCCGATGCCCTGGATGACATCGGTGCCGGCGCGGTTGAGCGTCAAATTGTTGGTGCGCTTGACGAAGGCGTAGCCCGCGCCGGCGCCGGCGGTCGCGGCGCTCGGCAGGTTGAAGGTGCCGGCGGCGCCCATGCTCTCGGACGAGAACAGCGTGCCGATGTCCTGCGGCGCGCGCACGGCATAGGGCGTGCTCGCCGGCGCGGCGAATAGCGAGAAGGGCACGTCGAGCAGGTTCTTCGCGACGGCCAGGGTCGCGGCGCCGATGACCGGCGCCATCACCGCCGAGACCGCGGTCGTGGTCGCCGGCGGCGCCAGCGCGGCGAGGTTGCCCAAGGCGTCCCAGCCGGCGAATTGCAAGGCGCGCGTCGCGACCAGCGGCGCGATGACGCTGGCGCCGGGCGGGTCGCTCGCCGGGTTCTGGTAGGAGAGCGCGACCGCGGCGAGCACCTGCTGCACGATCAAGGTCAGGCGGTCGAGCTCGCCCTCGATGATCTTGGCCCGGAACGACCCGCCGTCCGTCAAGACGACGCCCTGCGTCGCCGCGACGTTGCGCTGGATGGTGACGCGGTGATTGGCGAGCGGCGCGTTGTTGAAGACGACGTTGCCGCCGGCGATGTACTCGCCGGTGTTGGGGTCCTTGGTGCCGGTCACCGTGTAGTCGTAGGTGCCGAGGCCGTTGAGTTGCGGCGCCGGCGAGACGGCGGCGTTGGCCGTGGTGTCGAACAGGCTCACCACGAGATCGGCGGGGTCGAAGAATTGGGGCTGAAACCCGAAGATGGTGGTGGCGCCGTTGCCGGCATATTGCGGCGGGATGAAGGTGGGAGAGGAGACGGTCATCGCTTGGTCCTGAGCTTTTGTCGAAGGATCATTGGATCGTCGGCATGCGCGGCGCGGCGGTCGCGCTGGCCGGGCCGGCGGTGAGCTTCTGGCGCTGCTGCGCCCAGCCCTGGGCGACCGTGTCTTGCAGCGCCGGGTATTCGCCGAGAAGCTGCCGCTTCGCCTGCTCGCGGAAATGGGCGATGGTGGCGAGCACCATCTTCGCCTGCAACGCCGGCGCGCCGTTGTCCCACTGCCGCTGCATGGCGGCGTCGGGATGGCTGCCTTGCACTAGCGCGTTGAGCGTGTCCTTGGCGCCCAGGCGCGAGCGCGTGTCGAGCGCCTCGTTGCCGGCCAGCTCCTGGAAGCGGTCATGCACTTCGGGATCGAGGTCGACGCGCGCCGAGAGGCGCCCACCCGGCGCGTCGAAGCGCTGCGTGAGGCCGGGCTTGCTAATGCCGAGCCTGCCTTCCGGCCCCTCGGGGAAGGCCATGCGGTTGTCCCATATCCACTTGTCGATCGGCTCGGCATTCGCCGGGTCCGGGCCGAGCGTGATCTTGGACAGCATGTGCGCGGCGCCGCTGCCGCTGAACGCCGGCAGGTAGGCATCCTTGAGCGGGATCGGGTCGCCCCAGATCGTCCGCGCATGCGGCAGGCTTTGCGACAGGAACGGTATCCTGCTCTCGACCGTCTGCATGAAGCTGTAATGCGCGCGCTGCCAGGGGTCGACGGCGCCGGCGAAGTCGCTGACCGTGCGCGGCACCGTCAGCGAGGTGGCGAGCTGATCGGCCCAGCGCGAGCCCTGCGCGTCCGGGTGCTGCACCGCTTCCATGAACTGCGCCAGGCTGCTCATGTAGGTGCGCGACAGGAAGGCGCGGCCGATGCCCAGCCCGACCGAGAGGGCGAGCTGGTCATTGTCCTCGGCCTTCGCGAACTTCATCAGGTCGACGGTGTCGGCGACGGCGCCGATATGCAGGCCGAAGGGCTCGACCGGATAGCTCACCGGCCGCCAGCCCGGTATCTGGATGCTGTAGGGCTGGTTGCCGGCGGCGATCCAGGCGCGCCGCAGCTCGGGCGAAGACGGGCCGTTGCCGGTGATGTAGCCGCCCATCGCCAGACCCGCCGTGGTGATCGCCAGGCCGGTGCCGAGGCCGATGCGCGCGTAAGCCAAGTCGCGCTCGGCGCCGGGGAACGCCGTCTCCGCCTTGAACGCCGCCGAAGGGATTGCCAGCGGCAGCGGCGAGGCGCGGTACATGAAGCGCACGAAATTGACCGGCGTGCGCGCGAAGGGCAGCAGGATGCGGCCCATCGGGATTTCAAAGTTGGTGCCGCGGACCGGGATGTTGAACTGGTCTGCGGCGTCGGTCAGCGCGGCAGCCACGCCGGTCAGCGGCTCCTCGAAGGTGTTGCGCACCGCCCGCGTCACCGCCTGCTCGTGGAGATCGCGCGGCAGCACGTTGACCAGGTCGTTGACGCGCGCGCCGAGATCCTCGCCGGTCAAGCCGTCGCGCGATGCCCGGCGGTAGGCGAGCGAGCGCGCCTCGGCGCGGTAGTTGAACACCTTGGCGAAATCGCTGACGCCGGCGATCCAGCTCGTCGGCAGCGCCATCTTGATAAAATTGAGCGCGCCGAGCGTCGGCATTGTCGGCGGCAGTATTTCCGGCGAGCCGTTCGCCAGCAGCGACAGGCGCGTCTTGGCGAGGCCGTCCATCGTCTGGTATTCGCTCATGAACCGGCTCTCGCCCGCCAGCAGCGCGCGCCCGCCGGCGCGCACGGCGTCGCCGAAGGCGCCGACATAGCCTGAGAGCAGCGCCATCGTCTCGCCCGGCGCGACGCCGCCCGGCTTGCCCGACGATGCCCCGAACTTCTCGGCGGCGTAGCGCTCGGCCAGGTTCCACACCGGCATGAGCGCGTCGGTGGTGAGCTTCGCGCCGACCGTCTTGATCGTGAGCAGGTAGTTGTACCAGCCATAGAGCAGGCCGTCGCGCGAGCCCATCCAGCGCAGCGCGCCGACCAGCGCGCCCTGCTGCTCGGGCGTCGGCAGCGAGGCGATCTTGCGGATGGCGGTCTCGATGTTGTCGGCGCCGGCGTTCTGGATGATGTCCTGCAAGGTTTTCGTGTAGTCGCCGCGCGCCTCGGAGGCGAGCTGGCGCGCGCGGAACGCGCGCCCCTGCTCGGTGCCGGCGCCGGTCCACTGCTCGAGGATATGGTTTTGCAGCGCATAGGCGCGCACGGCCGCTTCCCAGTCTTCCGGCGCGCCGCTTGTGACCGCCTTCTGCGCGAGGTCGCCCAGCTCCTTGGCGCCGCTGTTGACCAGCATCGCCCAAGCGGCGATCTGCTCGTCGTTCGGCAGCTTGCCGGCGAGGATGCCCTGCGCATCCTCGGCCCGCATGCCGATCGCGTTGGCGCCCATGCGCAGCAGCTCGTCGGGCTTCACGTCGGCGCGCTCGATGAAACTGGCGACGCCCTGGATCGCCTGGTCCATGACCTTGGGATCGGCGATGCGCGCCAGCGATGCCTGCACCGGGTTGTCGCCAGTGACGCCGTTGAGGTAGTCGGTCGCCTGCGCGCGGATCGCCGGCGTCACTACCAGCGCCTTGCCTTCCTGCCCCGCAAGTTGGAAGGCCGGCGCCGGCGCCGTAGCAGCGGCGGCGCCTTCGGCTGGGCTCGCGGGCGCGACGGGCGGCGCTGCGCCGGCGGCCTTCCCCGTGGCTCCTGCGCGGGCGCCTTCGGCGCCCATCGCAGCGGCACCGCGGATCGGGACAATGTTCTCGCCCGCCGCGGCGGCGCCTTCGCTGGCGGCGCGCGCGATGCCCGCGCCGGTGCCGGCGGCCGGGCTCTTGATCCCGCCCAGCAGCATGAGCGCGGCTTTGGCGTCGGGCGATATGTCCTGCCCGACCGGCAGGCCGCCGGCATGGGTATAGTCGAGCAGGTCGGCGATGCCGCGCATGGCCTGGCGCGCGCCCTCGGGTATCGCCAGGCGGAGCGCGCCCGTCTGCTGATCCTTGGCGAACGGCAGCACGTCGCCGACGATCTCGCCCGGCTCGCCGGCCACCAACGCGCGCATCCGGTCGGTCAGCGTCGGCTCGGACTGCGGCGCCGGCGTCGCCAGCACGCGGTCGAGCTGCACGCCCAGCGGCACCGTCGCATCGGGCGATGGCGCCTGGGCCGGCGTTTGTGCTGGCGGCGCACCCGGTGCGCTTCTGCCATTTGGCAGCAGCGCATCAAGCGAAGCGGCGGGATCGCCGCGCGCCGCGATGGCGCGCGCGGCCAGGAAATCGCGGCTGACCTGGCCCTCGTCGATCACTGGCGCTGAGCTCGTCGTTGCGTCCGTCATGGCTCGGCCCCTGGGCGCAGCTTGCCGCCGGCGCCCGGCCGCGGCGGCGCGGCGGCCAGGCGCGCCGCCTCGTCGGCGTAGAAGCGGCGGTAGCGATCGAGAAGCTGCGCCTCGTCGTTGTACTGGTCTTGCGTGATCCGCCCGGCCGCCAGCGCGTCCTTCGTCCTCGCCCACACCGCGGCCACGTCATCGACCGACTGCACCGCGCCGAGCCGCGGGTTCGGCATCGACTGCTGCGACAGCGTCGCGTGGCGATAGCGCGGCACCATGTCGGCATAGACGGCGTTCGGGTCTTCGTTGCCGACCAGCACGCGCTTGTTCCATTCGCCCTGCGCCTGCGCCCACAGCGCCGCCTGGTCCTTGACGCCCTCGCGGGTGAGGTCGAGGAAGCCGCTGTCGATCGCATGGCCGCCGAGCGCGGTCTTGAGCTGCTGGAAGGCGGCGCGCGCGACCGCGTTGTCGCCCTTGCCCTGGCGCGCCATGTTGGCGCGCATCAATTCGCTTTGCGAGGCGTCCGACAGTTGGTGGTCGACGATCGCCTGGCGGATGTCGCCATGAACGTCCTCGCCCTCGCCGATGCGGCGCAGCAGGTCGTTCTTGACCAGCGGGTTGTCGCGGCCCTGCTCGGCGCGGTCGAGCGCGGCATGCACGGCGGCGAAGCCGGGGGTTGAGAGATCGCCCCGCCGCGCCGCGTCGGAGAGCGCGGTCAAATCGGGCGCCGGCCCCTTGCCCGCCTGGAATTGGTAGACGCGGTCGAGCCAGTCGATTTCATTGGCCTGCTGGTCCTTGCGCAGCGCGCGATCCTCGGCGGCGTCGCTCTTCTGCTGCCGCATCGCCGCCTGCACCGTCACGGTATAGGCGAGGTTCTCCGCCGCAGCGGCGCGCTTCTCGCGCGTCTCGGGCAGCATGCCCTGATAGTTGGCGGGATCGCTGATCCTGCGCGCCAGCGCCAGTGCGGCGTCGGGATCGCGGCTGCCGAGGTCGCGCACCGCGTTGATGTCGCGGCGCGCCGTCGCGTCCTGCGCGTCCGAGGCGAATCTGACCTGGTGCTGCGCCGCCGTCTCGCCCGAGATGAAACCGGCGTCGCGCGTGGTGTTGATCGCCGTCATCGCGCTGCGCATGACCTGGTCGCGGCCCTCGGGTGTCGCCGCCGTCGCGTATTGGTCGCCCAGGCCCTTGAGGTCGAGCGTGAGCTTGCCGGCTTGCGCCGCCGCCTCGCGCGGGGTCGCCTGGTATTCGACCAGCTCGTGCGCATGCCGGATCTGCGCCTCGTCGAAATCCTGCGCGACCTTGGCGCGCACGAACGGATCGGCGATGGGGGCGAGCGTCTTCTCGCGGATGCGCGCCGCCTCGTCGTTGAAGCTGTTGCGCGCCTGGAGGGCGGTGACGATGTTGCCGTTGGCGTCCGTGGTGCCGGCGAGCTTCGCCAGGCGCTGGTGCGCCTCCTCGAGCCCGGCCTGCCCGCCGACCATCGCGTCCTTCGCCATGACGCCGCGCTGGCTTTCGGCGGAGCGTTCGAGCCAGGTCTTGCCGACTTCCTCGACATCGTGGCCGCCGCGCGCGATGGCGTCGGCGACGCGGCCGGCCTGCTCCGGGTCGATATGCGGCACCGGCACGGGCGCGACCGAGCCCATGATCTCGCCGGCGGTGAAGGTCGGGATGTTCGGCACGCTCTACGCCTTGTTGGCGGCGAGTGCGGGCGCGCGCGGCAGGCCGGCATAGGGCGCGGTCCGCGCCGGCGCCGCGATGGTGACGCGGCCCGCGAAGAGCGTCACCGTCGAGATAGAGGCGCGCGGCGGCGATATCGTCTCGCCGGCGCGATAGAGCGTGGGGTTGCGCGCCAGCTCGCCGCCAGTGTCGACGGCGGCGTCATAGTGGGCGAGCAGACGCGCAAGATCGCCTTGCGTCGCCAGCTCGGGATATGGTTGTTCCCCGCTCACGCGACGGAACGCGCGCGGAATAATGTGCTCCGCGCCGCTGCGGCTTCGGCCCTGCCTTCATCCTTCGCCGATGCTTCCGCCGAGGCGAGCGACAGCTTGGATACCCACCGGCCGCCCATCATTACGGGTTCGTCGGCGACAGATGGCGCCGCTGGCGCTGATCTGGCCTGCATCCCCATTGTGCCGCCGCCGGATAGCAGCCCCGCCATTTTCAGGCCGCGCTCGGCGTTGTCGGCGGCTCGGCGAGCGCGACGAGTTCCGCCTCGATGACGCGGGCATGCTCGGGATGCGAGCGATTGCCATAGGCGGGATGCGCCTTGAGTTCCGCGAGACGCATCTCGCGGGTCTGCGCCGGCGGCGCGGCGCCGGCCGGGCGCGCCGGCGGCGCAGCACTCGCCGGCGGCGCGACGCCCGGCGCCCCCGGCGCTGTCGCCTCGCCGGGATAGGCTTCGGCATAGGCGGCGCGCACATCTTCCATGACGCTTTCATGGTCCGGATGCGCGCGGTTCTTGAAGGCCGGATTTTGCATGAGTTCCCTGATCCGGCGCTGCGCGTCGCGCGACGGTGTGGGCGAGTTTTCGCCGGGTGTCGGGGTTGTCGGCGCGGCGGGCGGCGCCGACGCGCGGGTGTTCGCGATCAGCTCGTTAAGTTCGGTCGCGTCTTTCACATATGCGGCATGCTCAGGGTGCTTGCCGTCAAAGAACGCCGCGTATTCCGGCCGCGTCTGCGCCCAGGTCATCCTCGCTTCGGCTTCCTCGAGCGTGGTGACGCCGAAGGGATTGTCGGCGAGCTTCGGCCCGGTGTATGCCGGCCACTCGGCGGGCGCGCCGGCGGCGTCCTGCGGATGTGCATGCAGGAAATGCTGGATGAGATCGAAGAACGGCTTGACCTGCGCGAAGCCCGCGCCGCCCTTCGACGCATAGGCGTCGCGCAGCCGCCGCTCGCTGCGGCCCCAATCGAGCAGCTTCTCCGCCTCGGCGCGCGTCAGGCGGTCGGGATGCGCGAAAGTCATCACGTCGACGCCGGCGAGCTTCTGGATTTGCGGCAGGTCGCGGATGAGGAGCTGCGCCAGCGCGCGGGACATGGTCATTTCTGCGGCGCCTTCGCTGCGGGCGCGGGCCGATGCTCGCCGCACCAATGGTAAGGCTCGACGGTCAAGGTCGCGGGGTAGCGACGGCACGTGCCCTGATGCGGCACCGCGCCCTGTTCTTCCTGCTGCTTCGTGACGATGTGCTGGCGGAAGAACAAGCAGCCGTCGCAGCGAGCCTCGCTCATATCGCCCTCACCGTGCAGGTGATCGGCCCTTCGTTCTTGACCCCGACATCGGCGAGCGTGAGGAAGGCGTGGTTGGTGGCGTCGATCGCGGTCACCACGGCCTCGATGGTGTTGTTGAGGTTGGCGCCGTCGACGCGGATGTTGTCGCCGACCGCGAACGGCGTGAAGGTGTTGTTGGCCGCCTGGAGCTGATTGGTCGCGCTGTCGACGAACGTGATCGAGGCCGTGACCCGCTTCGACATGCCGGGATCGAGCCCGTAGCCGAGGTTGCTGCTGCGCGTCGCGGCATGCGTTTGGCGCGTGGTCTGGAGTTGCCGTGTCCCGATATGCAGCATCGCGCGATCTCCCCTAGCGTTGAAGCACCGGCGCGTTGCCCAGGTTGTGGCTGCGATCGGCGCAGAAGACGCGCCCATCGATGATCCTGTCCTCGGGCGCGCCGCAGACGCAGCAGACCGCCGCGCGCGGCTCGGCCGACGGCGCGTCGTTCGGGTTCGGGAGCTGCTCCCAGTTTCCGCCCGTCCAGCGCAGCCATCTGCCATGCTCGTTTTGCGCGTAGAGCGTGCCGCCCTCGTATTTGACGCGCACGGCAAGGCCGATGAGCTGATCATTGAGCCGGATCGCGCCGAGCCGCTTGCCCTCGATCGCCGTCAGCGTGACGACGCCGAACCTGCTGTGAATGCCGGCCAGTTGCTTTGGCGGCGCCGGGGTTGGGGTGAGAACGCTCGGCGATGGCGCCGCGGCGTAGGACGGCTGGTCTTCGACCACGCCGGAGCCGTCGCAGGTCGGGCAGGTACGCGGCATGGCGAAGGGTCTCCCTCAGTGGCGCGCGCGGGTTGCTCCGCAACGGTTAGGCAGCATCGCGCCCGGCGCAATCGCCGCGATGGGACATCTGCGGATTTTGTTGGGACATCATTCCGTGCCGGCGCGCGCAGCGGCGGAGATGCTTCGCGCTCATGCCGAGAAAGTCGGCAATCTCTTTCCAGCCGTATCCGTCCTCGCGCAGGTCGAGCACGACGGCGCCGAGTTGCGCCGCCTGCTCCGCCGTGAGCTGCGCCGGCCGCCCGCTCACGCCGCCGCTCCCTGCCGGATGACAGCCGGCAAGTGACACCCTTGACGCCGGGTTAGTGTGCCACTATCTTGACGTAGTGACACACTTAGCGCGCGGGGGTTGGGATGGCACGGCGGCGCAGTAGCAAGGGTCAGCAAACGACGCGAGGCGGCGCCGGCCGCCAGCGCGGGCGCAACGAGAACCGACCGCATCGGCTCGGCGTGCGGCTCGACGACGCGACGATGGCGGCGATCGAGCGCGAAGCAAAGCGCCTCGGCTGGACCGAGAGCCGCGTCGCCGCTGAGCGACTGAAACGCAGCTTCGCCGCCGGGGAGGGTTGACCGATGACCGATGATCGCAAGTTCCCGCCCTTCCTCGTGAAGCTGCCCGGCGCCGGCGGCGCGCGATATTTTTGGCAGCCGTCGACACGGCTGCGCGCCGATGGCTGGCGCCCGCAGCGCGTGCCCGACCGTTGGGCATCGTTCACCGATCCCGACGCGTTGGAGTTCGCCGCCATCCTCAAGGCCGAGGAGATCAACCGCGACCTCGCCAAGGCGCGCGCCGAGGCCAAGGCCGATCCGGTGGGCGCTGGCGGCCCACCGCGCACGGTCGATGACCTGATCGCCCGCTACCGGGCAACCGACGAGTTCAAGGGGCTGCGCGCATCGTCTCTGCGCATCTACAACCGAAGCCTGCGCCAGATCAGCGAGGGGCTCGGCGAGGCGCGGCTGCGCGATGTTGACAATGATCGCGTCAAGCGCTTTTTCGGCACCCACACCCGCACCACCACGCCGAAGATACTGCGCATGCTGTTTGCCCTCGCGGCGCGCAAGGATTGGGTCAAGAGCAATCCCGCGGCCATGCCTGGCTTGAAACGAGAGCCGCCGTCGGGCCTGCCGTGGCCGCACGATGCCGTGTTGGCGTTCGTCGAGATGGCCGATCGCATGGGGCACTACTCGGCCGGCACGGCGATCATGCTCAACGAATGGGCCGGACAGCGGCCCGATGACGTGCTGCATTTCGGCTGGACCGCCTACCGTGGCGGCGATTTGATGGTGCAGCAATCGAAGACGGGCGCGAGCGTCATCCTGCCGCTCGCCGACGTGCCGCACTTGGGGCAGCGCCTTGAGGCCGAGCGCGCCCGGCAGAAAGCGCGCAAGGTGGTGTCGGCAACGATCATCGCCAGCGAACTCACCGGCAAGCCCTACACCCGCTATGAGAGCTTCCGCCGGCTGTTCGCCACGATCCGCAGCGCCGTCGCCCTTGAGAAGCCTTCTTTCAACGTCGACTACATCGTCCCGGGACGCATGATCAGCGATCCCGATGCCTTCACCGTGCGCACCGAAGACCTCAAGTTCCGGCACCTGCGCCACACCGCCGTGACGCGATTGGCCGAGGCCGGTTGCACCGTTCCCGATATCGGCGCGATCACCGGCCACAGTCTCCAATCGATCAACGAGATCATCACGCACTACCTGTCGCGCACCAAGGCGCAGGCGCGCCGCGCCTTCGCCAAGCGCCTCGCCGTGGAAAAACCCGACGCCGCCGCGCCGCCACAAGCGATCCCCGACCCGAAGGCCGAAACTGTCTGACGGCGCGTCTGATCTCGTCTGATAATCGGCCGCGCTGTTGGTGGTTTTGTTATGTGTATTCAAGGCGTTGCCTCACTCATGCGGCATTGCTGCGCGGGCAAACCCCGGGGTACCCCCCCTCGGGCGGAATTTGCGACGCGGCATCGTCGGCTTGCTCGGCGCAGGCGGGCCAGATGCAGATCGGGCAGGAACATGCACCAGCGGCAGGGCCGAGCGGGCTGATCGGCAATCAGCGGGTCGGGCGGGCTATTCGCTTGGGGGATCAACGGCTTCGCCATCTTGTCCAACTCCGG
>DASWFH010000219.1:0-1941 GCA_036394355.1 Allostellaceae bacterium
GCGGGCTCGTTGAGCGCGGCGTATAGCCCGCGCGAGGACGGGCTGTGCCAGCGCGACAGCAGGCGGTAGACCGGCTCCATCGGGCTCGCCGTCGGCAGGCGGATCGGGCTCGCCAGCGTGATGAGCTGGCGCACCGCGTCCGGCCGCTTCTTGGCGAGCTCGCGCGCGATGGCGCCGCCGAGGCTGTGGCCGACAAGGCTCACCTTGCGGCCGTGCCGGGTCGCGAGCTCGTCGAGGCGCCGCTCGATCCCGGCGAGGATCGCATCGGTCGGCCCGACATTGACGCCGAGTCCCCAGGCCGCGACGGCATAGCCGCAATCGCCGACGAAGCGCCGCAGCGGCAGCATGTAGCGGTCGCCGCGCAGGAACGCCGGCAGCACCAGCACGGGATGGCCGTCGCCCGGCGGCGCGCCGCGCGCCGCCGCCAGCGCCACCCGGCGCGGCATCGGCGTCACCGCCGAGATGGCTTCGACCCAGAGCCGATGGACCGGCGGGCTGGGCGGCTTGTCGGCGGCGAACCAAGGTTCGGTCATGGCCCGCGACTGTTGCCGCTGCCCCGCCGCCGGTCAAGCAGCGTTGCGTTACCGGCGGATGACAGCCGAAAGCGCCCTTCGAGACGCGCTCTTCGAGCGCTCCTCAGGGTGAGGGGTCCAGTTGTCCTCACCCTTCGAGACGCGGCGCTACGCGCCGCTCCTCAGGGTGAGGCGTCCAGTTTGGTCCTCACCCTGAGGAGCCCGCGTCAGCGGGCGTCTCGAAGGGCGAGTGGGGAAGCGGCACCGAGGTGATCGTCGAGTCGTGCCCTAACCTAGCGGGCCAGCTTCTCGGCGATCAGCCGAAGCGCAGCCGGATTGCGGCAGATGGTCAGGTGCGAGCCAGTCACTTCGACCGAGTCGCCGCCCGCCTCGTCGCTGATGCAGCTCTGCCACGCGACGATTCCGTCATCGCGCGTGAAGACGGCGGTCGACGGCACCGGAAGCGGCGAAGACAGCCGCCTGATGTCGATATCCGACGAATAGAAGCGGGCGCAGAGGCGCACGAGCGGCTCGATCGTGCTTGCCGTCGGCAAGCGAAAGGGACTGACGAGCGTGACGATATGGCGAATGTCCTCGGCGCAGTCATAAGCCACGTCGCGGACAAGCAGACCGCCGAGGCTGACGCCGATCAGGCTGATCGGCCCGCCCTCCAGCGCGCCGAGCTGCCGCAGCCGCAGCCGCAAGCCGTCCTGCGCTCGTGGCGTCGGCCCCCAATTCACCCCCAGTCCCCAACCGAAGGCGCGGTAGCCGCAGCGCTCGAGGAATCGCCGCAGCGGGCGTGTGACGATGTCGGTGGTGAGAAACGCCGGCACGACCAGCACCACGTGACCGTGGCCGGGCGACATCCCCGCCGACTCGGGCGCGGGCGGCCGGTATGTCAGCAGCGACCGCGCCTCGCGCAACAGCCAGCCATAGGGCGGCCGGGGTACGACGCCGCTGTGATCGAAGATCCCGTCGAGGCTGCGCATATCTTTAGTTGTAGCCGGGTCTCCGCGGCGCCGCATCGCTGCCGCGTCCCGACTCACCCTTCGAGACGACCGCTTCGCGGTCTCCTCAGGGTGAGGAGAAACTGGATGCCTCGTCCTGAGGAGGCGCGAAGCGCCGTCTCGAAGGGCGAGTCGGGAAGCGCCTCGTCGCGAAACGCACATCGTCATGCCCGGCCTTGTGCCGGCATCCCCGTCTTTTTCTGCCCTGTGCGGGCTCTCGCGGTTGCAAACGCAACCGTGCCGCCCGCCGGCGATCGCGCTGCGCGCGACGCGCCGTCGCAGACCCTTGCCAGACTCGGGCGTGATCGTGTCTTCTTCTGCGATGCCGGATTTCGCGCTGGAGATGTCGTGCAAGGGCCTTGTCTGCGGCATCGACGAGGCCGGGCGCGGGCCGCTGGCCGGGCCGGTGGTGGCGGCGGCGG
>DASWFH010000220.1:0-2974 GCA_036394355.1 Allostellaceae bacterium
GTCGCCTGGTTCGACGCCAAGATGAACCACGAGGTCACCGAGAACCTCGTCGGCGAGAAGATCATGAAGCGCTTCCTGGGCTTCGGGCAGCCCAATTCGAGCGCCATCCGCGCCGGCAAGGCGAATATCGGCTATCACCTCGACTATATCGGCTATCTCGGCGAGCGGCGGCGCTGGCTCGCCGGCGACCATTTCTCGCTCGCGGACATCGCTGCGGCCGCGCATCTCTCGGCGCTCGACTATCTCGGCGACGTGCCGTGGGCGGAGCACGAGCCGGCCAAGGAATGGTATGCGCGCGTCAAGTCGCGGCCGAGCTTCCGCCCGATCCTCGCCGACCACATCCCCGGCTCGCCGCCGCCCGCGCATTACGCGGACCTCGACTTCTAGGGCTTCTCGTCCGGTGTATTGAGGCGGTCGAGATTGACTTTCGCCGCCACGGCCGCGGCGGTGTCCGGCGCCAGCTCGGCGACGCGCCGCCAGTCCTGGCGCGCGCCGGCCGTGTCGCCCTTGAGCCGGCGGATGTTGCCGCGCTCCAGCAATCCCAGCACCGATGTCGGTTGCAGCTTGAGCCCGTGCTCGACGTCGTCGAGCGCGCGGTCGAGCGCCGTCAGCGAGCGATAGGCCGAGCCGCGGTAGATGTAGGCGTCGGCGCGGTCGGGAGCGAGCGCTATGGCGCGGTCGAGGTCTTTGATCGCCGGCGCATACTGCTGTTGCGCGGCCAAGGCCTCGGCACGGTCGATCAGCAGATCGGGGTCGTCGGCCTGGAGGGCCAGCGCCGCGTCGAAATCCGGCTTGGCGCGCGCCGGCTCGTCGGCGGCGAGCCAGGACTGACCCGCCTGGTCGAGGATTCCGGCGCGCTGTGATGCCGGCGCGTCCGCCATCGCCGCAGCCAGCGCCTCGAAGTTCTGCGCGGCCCCTCGGAAATCCTTGAGCTCGTAGAGCGCGATAGCGATGCAGTGATCGGCCGCCCAGCCGCCGCCCTCGATGCGCCACAGCTTGGCGCGCTCCAGGCCGTCCTTCGGGTCGCTGCGGACCTGCGCGAGGCAGCGGTCATGGCGCGCCGAGCCCTCGTCGCGCCATTGCGCCGCGACCGGCACCGTACTCAACGGCGAGAGCGCGGCCGCGGCAAGGAGCAGACGGGCGGCCCTATTCGCCGGCCTGGACGACACGGCGCCTGGGCACGCGCGCTGCGGGCTCGGCCACTGCCGCGCGGCCGGTCAGGAAATGCCGGGCCCGCTCAAGATAGATATAGATCACCGGGGTGATGAACAGCGTCAGCAGCTGCGACACGAGGAGCCCGCCGACCACGGCGAGGCCCAACGGGCGGCGCAGCTCGGAGCCGGCGCCGAAGCCGATGGCGATCGGCAGGCCGCCCATGATCGCCGCCATGGTGGTCATCATGATCGGCCGAAAGCGCAGCAGGCACGCCTCGTAGATCGCCGCTTCGGCCGTCGTGTCGCCGGCGCGTTGCCGCTCGAGCGCGAAGTCGATCATCATGATCGCGTTCTTCTTCACGATGCCGATCAGCATGACCAGGCCGATGATCGCGATGACGCTCAGATCCATGCGGAAGAGCATGAGCGTGATGAGCGCGCCCAGGCCGGCCGAGGGCAAGCCGGAGAGGATGGTGATCGGGTGGATGAAGCTCTCGTAGAGAATGCCGAGCACCATGTAGATGACGAGCACGGCGGCAATGAGCAGCAACCCCTGCCCCTTCAGCGAATCCTGAAAGACCTGCGCCGTTCCCTGGAACCCGGTGGCGACCGTCACCGGCAGATTGAGCTGGCGCTCGAGGCGGCCGATTGCCACGACGGCGTCGCCCAGCGACACGTCGCTCGCCAGGTTGAAGGAGACCGTCACCGAGGGAAGCTGTCCTTGGTGATTGACGGTGACAGGGCCGATGCCGGGATGCAGCGTCGCGATGGCGCCCAGCGGCACCGATATGCCATTGGCGGCGCGCAGATAGAGCCGCGACAGGTCGGTCGGGTCGCGCTGGAACCGCGGGTCGACCTCGAGGATCACCTGGTAGTCGTTCGACGGCTGGTAGATGGTCGAGATCTGGCGCGTGCCAAAGGCGCTGTAGAGCGTGTTCTTGACCTGGTCGAGCGTGATGCCGAGCTGCGCCGCCTTGTCGCGGTCGACATCGACGATCGCTTGACGGTTGCGCAGCTGCAGATCGGAGTTGACGTCCTGGAAGCCGGGGAGTTGGCCGATCCGCTCCTGCAGCAGCGGCGCAAGGCGGTAGAGCTCGTCCACGTCGCCGTCCTGGATCGTGTACTGGTAGGTGCTCTTCGACAGCCGGCCGCCAAGCTGGATGTTCTGCAGGCTCTGGAAGAACACGTTCATGCCCGGCTCCTGCGCCACTTCGCGGCGCAGCTGCTGGATAACCGCGTTGGCGTTGAGAGCACGCTGATTGCGCGGCACGAGCTCGATGAAGTAGCGGCCGTTGTTGAGCGCCGGGCTGAACCCGGTGGCGCCGATCGTCGCGGTGACGTTCTTGACGTTCGGATTGGCCTTGATGATCTCGGCGATGCGGGTCTGGTGCGCCGCCATCGACTCGAAGGAGATGTCCTGCGCCGCCTCGGTGAAGGCGAAGAGCAGCCCGGTGTCCTCGCTCGGGAAAAATCCTTTCGATATGCCATATGGCCACCACGACGGCGGAAACATGATGAGGGCGGTCGCGCCGAGCGACAGGAACGTCACGATGAGCATGACCGGCTTATATTGCAGGGCCCAGCGCAGCCCCCGCGCGTAGCCGTCGAGCATCGCGGTAAAGACGCCTTCCGATGCCTGGTAGAACCGACTTTGCGGACCGTGCTGCGCCTTCAAGAGACGCGACGACAGCATCGGCGTCAAGGTCAGCGAGACGATGCCGGAGATCAGGATAGTCATGCTGATAGTGACGGCGAATTCGCGGAAGACGCGGCCGACGACGCCGCTCATGAACAGCACGGGGATGAACACCGCCACCAGC
>DASWFH010000221.1:0-2097 GCA_036394355.1 Allostellaceae bacterium
CCGGGCGGCGGCACCGGCGAGGCGATGCGGCACAACGTGCTCGCGGCGCTGGCGACCCGGCGCGCGGTCGTGCTCGATGCCGACGCGCTCACCGTCTTCGCCGACCGGCGCGACGCGCTCTTCGCGGCGATCGCCGGGCCCTGCGTGATGACGCCGCATGAGGGCGAGTTCGCGCGGCTCTTCGCCATCGCCGGCGACAAGCTCTCGCGCGCCCGGGCAGCGGCGGCCCAGAGCGGCGCGGTGGTGCTGCTCAAGGGCGCAGACACGGTGATCGCCGCGCCGGACGGCCGTGCCTTGGTTAACGCCAACGCGCCGCCCGACCTTGCCACCGCCGGGAGCGGCGACGTGCTCGCCGGGCTGGTCGCCGGCCTCATGGCGCAAGCGCTCGATGCGTTCCACGCCGCCGCGGCGGCGTGCTGGATCCATGGCGACGCCGCGACCGCCTTCGGCCCCGGTCTCGTCGCCGAGGACATCATCGAGAACGTGCCCGTGACCTTGCGACGCCTCAAAGGGATGAGCGCGCCCGCCCCTTTGGCCTAGGCGCGCGCTCGGCGCTTGCCAGCCTCGGAGAGGCCCTGTATCCCCAGGCGCCATGAGTGAACGCAGCAGCGGCTTCCTTGACGGCGTGGTCGAGCGCACGCTCGGCAATCTGCGGTCGCTGCGCACGGCGTGGCGCGATATCGCCAGCTCGGCGCGCGGCGTGCTCAGCGGCGCGCCGCGCCCGGAGCTGTCGCGCGACGACGCGGAACATTTGCGCGAGCAGCTGCGTGCCTGCCTCGAGGCACGCGGCGGCGCCGTGTCGGCGCGGGCGCGTGCCGCCGATTTGGGCCGGACATATCTCGCCCTCAACGCCACCGGGCGCGAGCGCTTCCTGCGCCTTCTCGCCGAGGAATTCGACGTCGACCACGCCGCCGTCGGCGAGCTCAGCGAGCGGCTCATGCGCGCCAGCGGCGAGAGCCCCCGGCGCAAGCTCGAGCGCGAGCTGCGCGCGGCGCTCGAGCCGCCGCGCGTCACGCTGCTGACGCAATTCAATGCGCTGCCCGAAGGCGTCAAGTTCCTTGTCGACATGCGCGCCGAGCTGATGACGATGGCGCGGCGCGACCCGGTGCTCGCCGGGCTGGAGCTCGACCTCAAGGCGCTGCTGGCGAGTTGGTTCGATGTCGGTTTCCTCGAGCTGACGCGAATCACCTGGGATGCGCCCGCGGCACTCCTGGAGAAGCTCATCGTCTATGAGGCGGTGCACGAGATCCGCAGCTGGACCGACCTCAAGAACCGGCTCGAGGCCGACCGGCGCTGCTTCGGCTATTTCCACCCGCGCATGCCCGAGGAGCCGCTCATCTTCGTCGAGGTGGCGCTGGTGCGGGGCATGTCGGACAACGTGCAGTCGCTGCTCGACGAAGCCGCACCGGTCGGCGATCCCGTCGCCGCCGATACCGCCATCTTCTACTCGATCTCCAATTGCCAGCGCGGCCTCGCCGGCATCAGCCTCGGCGATTTCCTGATCAAGCGGGTTGTCGACAATCTCGCTGCCGAGCTGCCGCATGTCAGGACGTATGCGACGCTCTCGCCCATCCCGGGCTTCCGCGCCTGGCTCGACCAACGCATCATCGAGGAAGGGAGCGATCTGCTCGCCGCCTACGAACAGAAAGCGCTGCAGCAGCTGCCGAGTGAGCTTGCGGGGCTCGGCCTCGGCGTCCTCCTGGGACGCCCAGGGTGGTACGCCGACGAGAAGCTCGCTCTGGCGCTGCGCGGCCCATTGTTGCGCCTGTGCGCCCGCTATCTCTTGCTCGAGAAATCCGCGAAGGACCGCGCCCTCGACCCGGTGGCGCATTTCCATCTGACGAACGGCGCGCGCATGGAGCGGCTCAACTGGCTCGCCGATCTCTCGCCCAAGGGGATGCAGCAATCGGCGGGAATTATGATCAATTATCTCTATCGTTTGGCGGAGATCGAAGACAACCACGAGGCCTATACGGGCGAGGGCCGGGTCGCCGCCTCTGTCGCGATCAGTCGGCTGGCCAAGGGCTGAGCTCGTCGGCCGCCATGCACCACCGCCGATGGCCGGCGTTTCTCGGCTAAAACTTGATTCGTTTCCCG
>DASWFH010000222.1:0-4311 GCA_036394355.1 Allostellaceae bacterium
CGGGATTGCCGATGATGCCGATCGAGTATTCGGCGCCGGTGAGGAACTCCTGGATCAGGATCGGGCGGCCCGGCATCTGCTCGCGCAGCTTGCCCAGGTAGTTGATCGCCTGCTCCCAGCTGTAGACCACGGCATCCTGGGTGATGCCGATCGAGCTGTCGCCGAAATTGGGCTTGATCAACGCCGGGAAGACGGAGGGAATGGTCGCCGCCTGGTCGTCCGAGCTGAAATAGGTCTCGAGCGGCACGGGGACGTCGAGCGAGGCGGCGACCGCCCGCACCAGCGACTTGTTGTAGCAGAGACCGAGGCAGCTCGGCCCGGCGCCGCTATAGGGGATGTCTAGCATCTCCAGCACCGCCGGGACATGCAGCTCCATGAAGGCGTCGTTGTTGTAGCCCTCGTCGCACAGATTGAGCACAAAGTCCGGCCGGCTGGCGCGCAGATCGGCGAGCAGCGAAGCGTGGTTGTCGACAAAGCTGAAGCGGTAGCCCAGGATCTCCGCCAGCCCGCTCTTGAGGCGGGCAATCGTGTCGAGATCCTCGGCGTTGAACTGCCCGTCCCGCTTGACCGGGTCGGGCAGGCGCGGGTCGCCAAGCAGCACCATGACGTCGGGGAAGAGCACCTCGCGCCGGAGCCGTTCGACCTTGCGCGGCGCCTCGCAGGTCAGGAACATGCGGTGCGCCATCATGCCGAGATCCTGGTTGCGCGAGGAATCCGGCACGACGAAGGCGTGGAAGCGCAGGTTGGTGAAGCCGACGCTCTCCAGCAGAGTCTGGATACGCTCGCGGGAATAGAGGCGCTCGGCATAGAACTGGTCGGCGATGACGCCGCGATCGGCATGTACCACGACTTCGCGGCTGATCAGCCGCTCGCCGTCGCCAGCCAGCCCGCGCTCGCGACAAACGAAATGGTTCTGGTCGATCCACTCCCAGGAGCGTGTCTCGAAATGGGTGCGCATCCAGTCGCCGTCGGTGAGGTCCATCACCAGCGTGCCGCCCGAGGCGAGCGCCCGCTTCACCGCGCCGAGCACGGCGATGTCGTCCTCCTCGCGGTCGAAGTAGCCGAAGGAGTTGCCGAGGATGCAGACGCAATGAACGCTGCTGTCGGGCGCGCGGAACTTGCGCGCATCGCCCTCATGGAAGGAGACGCCGAGGCCGCGCTGGCGCGCGCGCTTGCGCGCCAGCCGCACCAGGTAGCGCGAGCGGTCGATGCCGGTGACGTTCTTGAAGCCGCGTCGCGCCAGCTCCAGCACGTGGCGCCCCTGCCCGCAGCACAGGTCGAGGATGCGGTCGTTGGGCTCGAGGCCGGCGCTTTTCACCAGCAGGTCGATCTCCTGCTCGGTGTTGCGGTCGTTCTCGACGACGTCCCCGTCGGTTTCGAGATAGAGCGAGTTGAAGAGCGTCCGCCACCATTCCGTGGGCAGGTGGCGCTCCAGGTCCGACACCGGGCCCAGCGTGCGGGCCGCGGCGCCGTTCTTGGCCGCCTTGCGCGCGAGCGGCAGCTTCGGCGCTGTACCGGAGGCCGCGCCGTTCGCCTCGCCGTTCCGTTTCACCATCGCCCGTGACTCTCAGGCCGCGGGGTTGAGGAACGCGGCAGCCACCGCGTCATCCCGCCGCCCGCCGCACCCGACCCGATACCGATATGCTTGTGCCATCTCTGCCCAACACTCTCGCGCTTGTCCCGGAACGGCCGGGCTCGTCTATCTATTCCCAGTGCGGGAACTCTGCGGCGAGCTTCCACCGTCGTCAAGAAAAGCCGTATGCCTTTCGCGCCGACGGTGCAGCTAAATCGCCGCGCCCGATGGACGTTACCCAGCATTCGGTTAGCAAAGCGTTGACCGGCGCGCCGAACGAGGGCGACTCCCTCACCTCGGTCCGGCGTGCCGGCGCGCCACCGCGATGAGGGCCTCCGCGTCGTCGAGCCGGCTGTCGAAGGCGGCGACGAGGCGCAGGCAGGGCGACGACTCGCCGCCCCAGCGATAGAAGCCGAAGCCGGCCTCGGCGAGAGCGCGAATCGCCCTCTCCGGCAGCTCGACGAACACCTCGTTGGCCTGCGTCGGGTAGCGCAAGTGCGCACCGGCGATCTGCGCCAAGCCTTCGGCGAGCCGCGCCGCCACCCGGTTGGCGTGCGTCGCGTTGCTGAGCCAGAGGCCGTCGGCGAGGTAGGCGTCGAGCTGCGCCGAGAGGAAGCGCATCTTGGAAAAAAGGTGCCCGCCGCGCTTGCGCCGATAGGCGAAATCGGCGGCCCTCCCGAGATCGAAGAAGATCACCGCCTCGGCCGCGAGCGCACCATTCTTGGTGGCGCCCAAGGACAGCACGTCGACGC
Source organism: Allostellaceae bacterium (assembly GCA_036394355.1). Taxonomy (GTDB): domain Bacteria; phylum Pseudomonadota; class Alphaproteobacteria; order ATCC43930; family CGMCC-115725; genus DAHUYF01. The sequence goes on from DASWFH010000222.1 coordinate 2,326, forward strand.
CGGCGCGCCAGGTGATCTCCGCCGGGGGGCAGCCCAGCGCCGCAACCGCATTGGCAAAGCGCGCGCCATCCATATGCAGCGCCAGGCCGCGACGGCGGGCGAGCGCGCCGAGCGCGGCGACCTCCGCCGGCGTGTAGAGCGTGCCGGCCTCGGTGGCCTGCGAGATGCTGATGGCAGCAGGCTGGGCATGATGGACGACGCCTTGCTCGATCATCTGCGCCTCGACCGCGGCCGGCACGAGCTTGCCGTCCGCGCCGGGCAGGCCGATCAGCTTGGCGCCGCCGGCATAGAACTCCGGCGCGCCGCACTCGTCGGTCTGCACATGCGACTCCTCGTGGCAATAGACCGCGCCCCAAGGCGGTGTCACCGCGGCCAGCGCGAGCGCGTTGGCCGCGGTGCCGGTCGCCAGCGGAAAGGCGGCGACCTCGCGCTCGAAAATCTCGGCGAAGCGCCGCGTGACGCGGGCGGTGATGGGGTCGGCACCGTAGGACGGCGCGTCTCCCGTATTTGCTGCGGCGATGGCGGCGAGGATCTCGGGCGCGATGCCGGTGACGTTGTCGCTGCGGAAATTCACGGCTGGGCCTCGTCTGCGAGGGGCTTGGCGATGCTACTCTAGCGCCCAGGATGAGCGAGCCTTCAATCCCCGGCGAGACGACGAGCAGCGTCCGGCGCGTCACCGCCGCGCCCGGCGATGCCGGCCAGCGGCTCGACCGCCTGTTGGCGACACGCCTTGCCGAGCTGTCGCGGACGCGCGTCAAGCACCTCGTCGAGGACGGCCGCGTGACCTTGGATGGCGCGGCGATAACCGACCCCTCGATGCGCGTCAAAGCGGGACAAAGCTTCGTCCTCGCCCTGCCCGCGGCGGTCGCAGACACGCCCGTGCCGCAGGCGATGGACCTCGCCATCGTCTACGAGGACGCGCATCTCCTGGTGCTCGACAAGCCAGCCGGACTCGTCGTCCATCCCGCGCCCGGCAATCCCGACCGCACCCTCGTCAACGCGCTTCTCGCCCATTGCGGTGCGAGCCTCGCCGGGATCGGCGGCGTCAAGCGGCCGGGGATCGTCCACCGGCTCGACAAGGACACGTCGGGGCTGATGGTCGTCGCCAAGGACGAGTTGGCGCAGGCCCGGCTCTCCGCGGACTTTGCCGCGCGCCGCGTGACGCGTGCCTATGAGGCGGTGGTGTGGGGCGTGCCGCAGCCGCGCACCGGCGAGATTGCCGGACGCATCGGGCGCAGCCCGCGCAATCGCCAGAAGATGGCCGTACTGCGCGAGGGCGGCAAAGCCGCGGTCACGCGCTATCGGGTGCTACGCGCCTTCAAGGACGTGGCGGCCCTGGTCGAATGCCGACTCGCCACCGGCCGCACGCATCAGATACGCGTACACATGACCGAGCGCGGCCACCCGCTGATCGGCGATCCCACCTACGGTGATCGCCGGAGCCTGGGCCGGGCGCGCGCCGTGCCAAGCGAGATGCGTGAGCGCCTGACCAGCTTCCCGCGTCAGGCACTACACGCGATCTTGATCGGATTTCACCATCCGGTGAGCGGCAAATACCTGGAGTTTTCCAGCCACTTACCTCGCGATATAGGGGGGTTGGTGAAATTATTGGAGGGCGTCTAAATTAGACAAGAACGTCGGCATGCTTTAGGATGTCGCTGTTATTGCGCTGCAGCGGGCGCGGTGTATCAGCGGCTCGCGGAGCGGCTCCCGCGGCAAGGACCTGAGAGCCATGGCCACGACCTCTGCCCTCCCGAGCATTTCTACGGAAGGGAACCTCGGCCGGTACCTACGCGAGATCCGTAGATTCCCGATGCTGGCGCCGGAGGAAGAGTACATGCTCGCCAAGCGTTGGCGCGAGCATGAGGATCCCGACGCCGCCCATCGCCTCGTCACCAGCCATTTGCGCCTGGTCGCCAAGATCGCCATGGGCTATCGCGGCTATGGCCTGCCGCTCAGCGAGCTTATCTCCGAAGGCAATGTCGG
>DASWFH010000223.1:0-3672 GCA_036394355.1 Allostellaceae bacterium
TCCTTTTCCATCCGCAATCGAGACCCATCCAGGACGCCTTCATGATCGGCGTCAATGAAGTGGTCTCCGGAGCGAAATCGGCTAAGAGTGCGATGACTGCCGCGGCCGAGAAGGCCAATGCGGCGATCCGCGGATAGCGGAGCCCGTCCGGGGTGGTACGCGCATTATGGCCCGTGCAGCAGAGTGAAAGTACATACTTCTCCCATAGCCGGTACTGTCTGACGCACCACGGCCTAGAGCGCCAATTTGCGTCAGCGGGCGTCGTTCAGCCGCCAGTCGTAGCGGTCGTCCGCAATGCCGGCGACGCCGTCGAGCAACCGGCTCAGCGGCGGGTCGGCGTACCTCTTCAGATGTTCGATGACACCGGTGTCGCTGCCGCCGAAATCATCCGCGTACCAGCGATAAATCGATGACACCGTCAGCTTGCCGCCATTGACCGACGCACCGCGCGGATGGTTGACGTAGGCTCGCGCCGCGGCATCCAACATCGCGTCGAGCCGCTCCGCTTCGTAGGCGGTGCGAGCAAGGTTCGGGCAGCCGAGCGAGGCGCAATTGAGGGCATAATGCACGCGCGGATCGTGCCAGAGGGGCCTGAGGATGCGGTGCTCGATGTCGTTCAGGCTTAGCGCCTGGCCCTCCACGGACAGGAGCTTGCGGTCCCAAGGGCCGCGGGTGAAGAGCCCCGGCGAAATCGAGATGTCGCGGATGCTGTCGACGGGGTAGTGGGCGAGCACGGTGTCGACCGTCAGCGCATTGTAGAGGTTGATCCAGTAGGCCATCTGCTGCGGTCGGGCGTAACGCCGAATGGGCAGCGCCGCCAGGCGGTCCAGATCCTGGTGGAGGGCCTGTCGGTCAGCCGGCGTAACGGCTCCGTACGCGACGCGATTTATGCCGTCAGGACTCGACTCGACGTAACGAGCGACAAAGAGGTTCCAGAAACCGAAGTCGATCATCCTGGTCGAGGCAGGATCGCTTTCCGCCCAGAACGGCCAGGGATCGGCGCTCGGGGCAGCCGACGCCTCGACCGAGATTGCGAGAAAGACGAGCATCGAGCAAAGCAGGCGGCGCATGAGGGGCCTCCACCAGGTCAGTCCCGTCGCGCCGAGGAGCGCCGCTCGGCATTCGCTGCTTGCGCGACCGGCGTCACGCGCCGGTGCCGGGCTGGCGGTTGATCGTCCAGTCATAGGGGAAGAAACGGATCTCGTAGTCCTCGGGCAGCTGGCCGTCGCGCCAGCGCGCGACGTAATCGACGAGGCTCGGCGCCTTGCGTAGGAAGTCCTCGCTATAGAAGCTCAGAATTTCGCTCAACCAAATCTCGCGCCGCGCCGGATCGACCATGAGGTTGCGGGGCTCGGCGAAGAAGGCGCGCGCCGCCGCGTCGAACTGGCGGTCGAGACTCGCGCCGTCGAACGGCGCTTGCGGCAGCCGCGGGCAGGAGACCGACATGCAGTTCAGCGCAAAATGGACGCGTTCGTCGCCTATCGGCCGGATCTTGTCGTTTTCCAGGTCGTAAAGCGAGATGGCCTCGCCGCCGACGACGACACGCTTCAGCCAAAAGAACCGAACCCGGCCGAAGAAGTCGAGCCGTTCCGGAATGCCCGAGTCGAGGACATTGTACATCGAGAGCGCATTGTAGGCGTTGACGAGATAGGCCAGGCGGCGTTTTGGATCAGCGATGCTGTCGGGCGGCGTGACGGCGATGTAGGCGACGTAGCTATCGAGGTCGACGCGGTGGGTGGCCAAGCCAGCGAAATCGACGCGACCGCGCTCGTCGACATAGGTTGCGAGAACCCGCGCCCAGGCATCGTCGGGATTGTCTACAGGTCTCGGGGTAGAAGGCACCGGCAGCGTCGAGCAGGCCGCGACAAGGAACAGCAGAATCGCGGCGACTGCCTGCTGGCGCGATACGCCGCGTCTCACGGCGGCCGCCGCGCCAGGCGAGAGCGGCCCTTCGCGGCAACCTTGCGGCGTTTGGCCGGCGCGTCGCTGAAGCCCGATAGAGGCTCCCAGCGCCGCCTTGCGCCGGTTTCGAGCTCCAGCGGCTCGAGGATGAAGCTGTCGCGGCGCGCATTGTGCAGGCACATCGAAACCGGTCCCTGCGCGGTCATGGCCATGAAGACGCAAGCTTCGACGCGATCGCGTTCGAGAGCGCACGCGTCCATGAAATTGTGAATAAGGAAGCTCAGCTTGTGCACCCGGCCGCGGCCGCGCATGAGGTCCCGACGCATCCCCCACAGCTTGCGCGCTGCCCAGCTGGAGCCGCGGCGCCACAGCCATGGCTGCATCGCGGCCCAGCGGGCGAAGGCGGCAATCGCGCGCCCCGGCCGGCGTCGATCATCGACGAGACCGGTCGATGCGTCGAGCACATCGGCGACCAGCGATTGGTCGTCTAGTAGGTCATGCACCCGGCCGCCCGCGACGAGCCCGGCGGCGTAGCGGTTGCACCGCGCGTGGCCGACCGGCGTATCGAAATTGAGGCGAGTGCCCGCACCCTCCTCGATCTGCCGCGCCACCGCGTCGGGCGTGATCAGCGCGGGCCGCGCCCCGGCGACGCCGCGACCGGTGTCGGCCTGCAGCTGGAACGACGCAAGACGCACGGCGTCGGCATGCTCGACAAAGAACCGCACCAGAGCGGGGAGTTGGACGAAGTTACCGCGGTGTACCGTCGTATTGAACATGACGGCGATGCCGAGCCCTCGCGCGCGCCCGATATATTCCCGGCGCAGTGCGTTGAGCGCTTGCTCGTCCGCGTAGCCCTTGCGCTGCTGCGTGTCGTCGACATGAAAGGCGACGTCGACGAGCCCTGCGGCGGCAAGCTCGGCCAGGAGCGGCCGCGTCGCCTTGATGCCATTGGTCATCAGCGTCGGCCGCATGCCGAGCCCGGCAATCCGCTGAACGATCGCGACCAGCTCGTCGCGCCGGCGCAACGTGGGATCGCCGCCGGTCACCTGGACATCGCAATTGCGGCCATAGAATGAGTGGATCAGATCGATGCGGCGAAAGACCTCTGCCAGCGGCAGGTCGAGCACAGCTTCCGACGTCTCCGAAAGATAGCAGAGGGTGCAGTCGAGATTGCAGCGCTGGGTGATCTCGAGGGCAACGCAGCCGGCGGCGAAGCGCCGTCCCATGGGCTGCCCCTTGCGCCATTGCCCGGTCGCCTCCATGCGACGGCGCGCGCGGGCAAGAGCGGTTCTGGCCGTATCGGGCGCATCCGGCCGCCACGCGGCGATCTCGTCTCGACTCATGTAATCCATGGTGCCTCCGCTTAGGATGCAGCCTTTGGCGCGCTTCCCGTGCCACCCACAAGGTAGTTAGCCGTGGTGCCCGACTCCGGTAACAACCTCACACGGCGTCGCACAACGCTGCGAGCGCCGCGACGCGAGCACGGCACGTCAATACCTCCAGCGCCTCGCGCCGCGGCGGCGGGCAGGACGGCACAGGGTTCGTTTGCCGCCCTCCCTAGGGCGCTGTCGGCACGCGCGGATCGATGGCCAGCCCTTCCGCCTGCCGGCGCTTCAGCGCCCGCAGCCAGCCATGCAGCGCCTCGCAATCGAGGCCGTGCATCATCAGGCGGTAGCCGGACTGGAGCGTCGAGAGCGGCACCAGCGGATGGCCGTTCTTCATGAAGGCGAGGTGATAGTCGGTGCCGAGGATCTTGGCGATGCAGATGGC
>DASWFH010000224.1:0-5749 GCA_036394355.1 Allostellaceae bacterium
CAAGGAATATCCGCATCAGCTCTCGGGCGGCATGCGGCAGCGGGCGATGATCGCGATGGCACTCGCCTGCAATCCCAAGGTGCTGATCGCCGACGAGCCGACCACCGCGCTCGACGTCACCATCCAGGCGCAGATCCTCGATCTCATACTGGCGCTACAGGGGGAACTGGGCACCGCGATCATCCTGATCACCCATGATCTTGGTGTCGTCGCCGAGACGGCGCAGCGCGTGATCGTGATGTATGCCGGGAGGAAGATCGAGGAGGCAGAAGTCGGCGCGCTGTTCGCCGAGCCGCAGCATCCCTACAGCCAAGGCCTGCTGGCGTCGATCCCGCGCCTCGCGCTCATCGCCGGGGAGAGCAGCGACGGGTCGCGGCGCCTCAAGGAGATTCCGGGTATGGTGCCATCGCTCGCCGATTTGCCGGCCGGCTGCACCTTCGCGCCGCGCTGCGCCTTTGCCGACGAGCGCTGCCGCCGGGAGTTCCCGCCCTACGAGCAAAAGCGGCCGGGGCACTGGGCTGCGTGCTGGCACTCCGAGCGGCTCCACGTGTCGTGACCCGCCCGCCCGCCGCCGCGCCGGTGCTCGAGGTCAGCGGCCTCAAGAAGCACTTCCCCGTGAGAAAGGGGCTGCTGCAGCGGACGGTCGGACATGTGCGCGCGGTGGACGGGGTCGGCTTCGCCATCGGCGCGGCAGAAACCCTCGGCCTCGTCGGCGAGAGCGGCTGCGGCAAGTCGACCGTCGCTCGGCTCGTCCTGCGTCTGGTCGAGCCGACGGCGGGCACCATTCAGCTCAGCGGCCACGACATCACGCGCCTGAGCACGGCCGAGCTCAGGCCTTACCGGCGCGAGATGCAGATCATCTTCCAGGATCCGTTCTCCTCGCTCAACCCGCGCATGTCCGCGGGCGACATCGTCGGCGAGCCGCTCAAGGTGCACGGCATCGCCGCGCGCGCCGAGCGGGCGCGGCGCGTCGCCGCGCTGTTCGACCAGGTGGGCTTGCGCGCGACGCAGATGCGCAGCTATCCGCACGAATTCTCCGGTGGCCAGCGGCAGCGCATCTGCATCGCCCGCGCGCTCGCGCTCAACCCGCGGCTCATCGTCGCCGACGAGCCGGTCTCGGCGCTGGACGTGTCGATCCAGGCGCAGGTGATCAACCTGATGATGGGGCTGCAGCAGGAGAAGCGGCTGTCCTATCTCTTCATCGCCCACGATCTCGCCGTCGTCGAGCACATCAGCCACCGCGTCGCCGTGATGTATCTCGGCAAGATCGTCGAATACGCCGACAAGAAATCGCTCTTCCTCACGCCGCTGCACCCCTACACGGAAGCGCTGCTGTCGGCCGTGCCGGTGCCGAACCCGAAGCTGAAGCGCGCCAAGCGGCTGCTCGCCGGCGACGTGCCAAGCCCAATGAACCCACCCCCCGGCTGCGCGTTCCACACGCGCTGCCCCTATGTCGAGGCGCGCTGCCGGACGGAGGCGCCGCGGCTGCAAGAAGTGGCGCCCGGCCATTGGGTCTCATGCCACCGGCACGAGGCGGCATAGCCGGGGCTCAGCCGGGGAAAGGCCGGAACTGCTTGGCGAGCGACAGGCCCTGGTTCTGGTAGTTCGAATTCATCGCCGTGCCGTAGATCTTGGTCGGGCGCTGCGCCATGCGCTCGTAGCGCAGCCAGCCGACGATCTGGCCGTGCTCGAGCATGAACGGCACTTCGTGCGAGCGCACTTCGAGCACCGCCTTGCTGCCCGCAACCTGATCGTTCCAGCCGAAGCCGGGGTCGAAGAAGCCGGCGTAATGCACGCGGTATTCGCCGGAGCGCGTGTAATACGGCACCATCTCCGCGGCCAGATAGGGCGGCACGCCCACTTCCTCGGCAGTCGCGAGGATGTAGAACTCGTCGGGATCGAGGATCAGCGTCGCGTCGTGCTGATAGGTGATCCGCTCCCAGAAGTCGTGCGCGTCATACTCTGCGAGCATGTCGATGTCGATCTTGCGCGTGTGCTTCTTGGCGCGGTAGCCGATGACGCTGCCAGGGCCTGCGCCCTTCAAGTCTATGGTGACGGGCACGAGGTTGTCGTGCAGCGGCAGCCGCGCGTCGGCGGTGCGGATGAGATGTCCGGACTCGTAGAGATTGGTGAGGTCGCCCGAGGCGACGATCGGGCTGCCGCGCTGGAAGCGCACCTGATTGAGCCGCGAGCCCTGGCGCACCACGACGCTGAAGGTCTGCGGCGCGACTTCGACATAGAGCTTGCCCTGGTAGCCGCGGTCGATCTGGTCGAAGGCGCTGGCGCGGTCGGTGATCAGCCGGGTCAGCACGTCGAGCCGCCCGGTCGAGCTCTTGGGATTGGCCAATCCCATCACCGCGTTCAACAGCCGCACGCTCTCCAGCAACTCGACGACATAGACGCAGCCCCTGTGCAGCACCGCGCCGTTCGCCAAGTCGAGCGGCGGCTCGCCGTCCATCTGTCGAACCTTGTCCATGACATCGGCGGTGCGGCCGGGCAGGAAGCTCGCGCGCACCTGATAGGCGTAGCGGCCGAGCCGCAGATCCAGGCTCGCCGGCTGTATCTGTGCCGGATCGATGTCGACGGACGCGCTGATCTCCTTGGCGCGCACCATGACGCCGAGCGTCTGGTAGGGCAAAACGCCCGTGCCCATCTTGCCCGGTGTCGCACCGCCGAGCCCGTCCTCCGTCGTCGGCTGCAGCACCGAAGCGGGCGCGCCTGTGCCGCTGTCGTTCATGGTGTCCATCCCGCTGCTGCCGTATCGGTTGCCCTGTTTTCGTCGCCAGACTCTATCGCAGGTTCGCCCGCGCGCAACCTTGTTGTGCGTCGCCGCAGGTTATCCAGGCCGCGTCGCGTGGATCGGTCTGTGGAACAGGCGAAACGCCCTGCCCCGTACCGTTTTCCCGGGCATTTGCAGCGTGTCTCAAGGAGGACAAGCCTGGGGATAAAATGTGGGCAGGGTCTCGCGCACGCGCCGCGTTGTGCCGCCACCGCTGCGGCGGAACAGCGCAACGCCGCTTGTCACCGCGCGGTTGATTCTGCGGCTTCGCACACGACAGCGTGAACGGCGTCACACGAATAACGGCCACGCGCGCGCAATCTGATCGGCAGCGCAGCAATGACGCTGCTCGAAGCTCGAAGGGGGACCCCAATGACCGCAGCAAATCTGACCCGCGTCGCGGCGCTCGCGCTGATGCTCGCTCCTGCGCTCGTCGCCGTCGCTCATGCCGACGACGAATACGGCACTGGCCACGAGGCGGCGGTCCGCCATGCCGCCGGCAGCGCGATGCTGCCCATGGCCGCCGTGCCGCGGCCGATCGCCGCCGAGCGTTTCGCCGCCGGGCAGAACGACAATTTCGGCGCGCCACAGCGCGACGCACTGATCCGCCAATCGGCCACGCGCGGGTCGAGTGCGGTGCTCGTCGACGTGGCGCAGGCGAAAACGGCGGGCGGCGACTACGCCGCGGATGCCGGCTATCGGCTCACCGACCTCGTCGGCGGCGGCCGCCGCCAGGACGAGCTGGCGCGTGAGATCTATCGGCCCGGGAGCGGCACTGATTTCTGATGCCGGCGGTGGCCAACCGGCGGAGCGACCCGGTGCCCTGCGCATCGGCTCGCTCTGCGCGGGCGGCTTGCCGGGTCACCGACTACGCTCGGCCAGCGCGCGCGGCGGAACCAGCCGCCACAGCAGCAGCGCATAGAGGCAAACCGCGACATAGAGCACGGCGAAGAACCACAGCGGCAGCGGCCAGAAGATCAGGCCGTGCACCCAGCGCTCGATCAAGGGCGCGCTCGAGGCGGCCTCGCCGGCACGCTGTTGCAGGGCGCTCTGCCACAGCGTAAGGAAGCAGGCGCGCGCCAGCAGCGCTTGGACCGCGACCAGCGCCAGGATCGCCAAATGCAGCGCGCGCCACCACAAGATGCGCACGAAGCGCCAGCCGCGCCACGCGCCCAGCGGGATCACCACCAGCCCAGCGATATTGAACACGATAATTCCGACATGAGCCGCCAGCACCAAGCGCGCCACAAGGGAATACAGAGTCGCATCCATCGCCGGGATCCGTATTGTCTCGGCTTGGCTATTATAGTCCGACCGCCCGCAACGGAGCAGGATCGGGATGGCGAAGCAAAGCGCGGGTGTGCTGCTCTATCGCTTCCGTCAAGCGGCGCCCGAGGTGTTGCTCGTGCATCCGGGTGGGCCGTTCTGGGCCAAGAAGGACGCCGGCGCCTGGTCGATTCCCAAGGGCGAGGCGCAGCCGGGCGAGGATCTGCTGGCGCGCGCGCAACGGGAATTCGCGGAAGAGACCGGCTTCACGGCGGTCGGCAGCTTCCGCCCGCTCGCGCCCATCAGGCAATCCGGCGGCAAGATCGTCCATGCCTGGGCTGTCGAGGGCGATTGCGATGCCGCCGCGATCAAAAGCAACACCTTCGATCTCGAATGGCCGCCGCGCTCCGGCCGCATCCAGCCCTTTCCCGAGATCGACCGCGCCGGCTGGTTTGCTCTCGCCGCCGCCCGCGAGAAGATCAATCCGGGCCAACGCGGCTTGCTCGACGAGCTCGAGCGCCTGCTGATGCGCTGACCGGTCGCTGTGGACAGACGGCGCCGCTTATAGCTTACTGGCCCGTGCCGGCCCGCTCCTTCGCTGCACGGTTGCCATGCGCCCTCCGACCCTGGACGCGATCGATGTCAAGATCCTTGCCGCGCTGCAGCGCGACGGGCGCAGCACCATCCAGAAGCTGGCCGGCAAGGTTGGGCTGTCGGCGCGCCCGTGCCTGGAGCGCGTGCGGCGGCTCGAGGCGGCCGGCATCATCGCAGGATATCAGGCGCAGCTCGAGCTGGAGCGGCTGTCGAAACCGATCGTCGTCTTCGCGGAGATCGCGCTCGAAAGCCACGGCCGCAAGAATCAGTTCGAGCGCCGACTTGCCGCGATCGAGGAGATCGTCGAGTGCTGGGAAGTGAGCGGCGCCTTCGACTATCTCGCGCGCGTCGTCTGCGCCGATGTGGCGCGCTACGAGGCGCTCACCGCGGCCTTGATCGACGATCCGAAGCTCGGCATCGCCCGCATCGTCAGCCTGATCACGCTGCGTCCGGTGCGGCGCTTCGCGGGCTATCCGACCTCGCTGCTCAACCGTAAACCCGCCTGATCGCGCCGCAGCCGTTTCTGTCGCGCGCGCCTGCCGAAAACACCGGATCTGTCGCGCGCCGTTAACTCTTCGACCGCACTTGCGGTGGCATTTAGAGCACCATGGGAAACCGCCGAGGAGGCTTTTCCATGGATGCCGTCGAGCTCGAGAACCGCTATTCCGCGAGGAACTATTGCCCGTTGCCGGTGACGCTGGCGCGCGGCGAGGGCGCTTATCTCTGGGATACCGACGGCCGCCGCTATATCGACATGATGAGCGCCTATTCGGCGGTGAGCCACGGCCACGGCCATCCGCGCATCCTCGCCGCGCTCGAGGCGCAGGCGCGGCGCCTCGCCGTGCCGTCGCGCGCCTATCACAATGATCGGCTCGGGCCGTTCCTCGCGAAGATCTGCGAGGTCACGGGCCTCGATGCGGCGCTGCCGATGAACACCGGTGCCGAGGCGGTCGAGACCGCCATCAAGGCGGCGCGCCGCTGGGGCTATCGCGTCAAGCGCATACCGCGCGACCGCGCCGAGATCATCGTCGCGCGCGGCAATTTCCACGGCCGCACCACCACCATCGTCGGCTTCTCGTCCGAGCCCGACTACCGCGACGGCTTCGGCCC
>DASWFH010000225.1:0-2060 GCA_036394355.1 Allostellaceae bacterium
CCGTCAACGACAGGCCTCCACCTCGACCGTGACATGCGACAGGCCGCCGAGCCCGGCGAGGCGGGCCTTGTAAGCCGCCGGCGGCTGCGGCTGATGCGACACCAGCGCGATGATCGCGCCGCAATGGCCCGGGCCGACGCGCCAGAGGTGCAGATCGGTGACCTTGTCGCCGGCGGTCTCGAGCTCGCGCCTGATCCGTCCGGCAAGCGCCCGATCCGGCGTCGCATCCAGCAGCACGGCGCCCGCCCGCCGCACCAGGCCCCAAGACCAATTGGCGATGACCAGCGCGCCTGCCAGGCCCGCGAGAGGGTCGGTCCAGACCCAGCCGAACGCCCATCCCAGCGACAGCGCGAGGATCGCCAGCAGCGAAGTCACGGCATCGGCGAGCACATGGACATAGGCGGCGCGAAGATTGAGGTCGCGATGGTGCGCGGCGTCCTCGTCGGCGTGATCTTCGCCCTCGTGCAGCAGAAAAGCGCTGGCGAGGTTCACGAGGAGACCGAGCGCGGCGATCGGCAGCGCCTCGGCGAAAGCGATCGTTGCCGGATGTAGCAGCCGAGCGATTGCTTCGTATCCGATCAGCAGCGCGATCATCGCCAACACGATGGCGCTGGTGAAGCCGGCGAGGTCGCCGAACTTGCCGGTGCCGAAGGCAAAGCGCGGATCGCGCGCGTAGCGGCGGGCGAAGAGATAGGCGAGCGCGGCGATGAGGAGCGCGCCCGCATGCGTCGACATGTGCAGCCCGTCCGCAACCAGCGCCACCGAGCCGAACAGCAGCCCGCCGGTGATCTCGCCGACCATCATCGCCGAGGCGAGCGCGACCACCATCCAAGTCTTCCGCTCGTTGCGGCCATGCGCGGCGCCGACGAAGACATGCGCATGCTGCCAGTTCTCGATAGATTGCGTATGCATGGTTTTCCTCTTTCGCTTCGCCTTCAGCGTACGGAGATGGGGATGCGGATGTCGAGGGTCGAAGCGACCGGCTTGCCGTTCCTCAGCTCCGGAAAGAACCGCCACTTCTTCAGCGTCTCCATCAGCGAGCGGTTGAGGTCCGGGTCGGGGGTCGGCTCGACCAGCTCGACCTGCGCGCTGCCGTCGGCGGCGATGTGGAAGCGCGCCAGCGCGGCCAGCTCGAGCGAGCGGCGGCGCAGCTGCTCGGGGATCTCCGGCTTGGGCTGGTAGAGCACCCGCGCGCCCATGTTGCCGCCGTCGGGCGGCGCGGCGGCGGGCGGCGCCGCGGGCGCCGGCGCGGCGGGAGCGGCCGCCTGTGGCGGCGGCGGGCTCGGCGGCGGCTTGGCCGGCCGCGGACGCGGCTTGGGCGGCGGTGGCGGCGGCTCGGCCTTCACCTCGGGCAGCGGCAGCGGCTCGGGCTCGACCACCGGCGGTGGCGGCGGCGGCTCCGCCTCGGGCAGCGGCGGCATGACCACGGGACTGGGCGGCAGCTCGATCACCTGCATCTCCACGGGCGCCGGCGCGCTCGGCACATAGGCGGGACCCGCGAGCAGCGCGAGGAAGCCCGTCACCGACAGCAGCGACAGGGCGAGCGCGGCCGGCACCAGCCAGGGCAGCCGCTGCCAGGGGTCGTCGCGGTAGGTCGCCGCCGCCATCGCCCCTTACTCGCGCTTGATGGCGATGAGGAAATGCGCGGCGCCGGCCTCGCGCGCGCGCAGCATCGCCTGCACGACGACGCCGTTGGGCGCGGCGCCGTCGGCGGCGACGATGATGCTGCTGTCGGGCCCGGGCAGCATCTGCTGCAGGGTCGGCGCCAGCGTCTCGAGCGTCACCGGCGTCTCGTTCAGCACGATGTCGCCGGCGCGCGTCACCGTCAGCGTCACCGGATGCTGCGCCTGCAGCGGCTGCGCCTTGCCGCGCGGCAGGTCGACCGCCAGCGAATGCAAATTCTGCAGCGACAGCGACGCCAGCATGAACGTCGCCAGCAGGAAGAACATGACGTCGATCATCGGGATGATCTCGATGCGTCCCTTGCGGCGCGCGCGCGACTTACGCAACTTCATGGCCGCTCCCCCGCTCGTCGAGACGGATGTGATCGATGAGGCGGG
>DASWFH010000226.1:0-2694 GCA_036394355.1 Allostellaceae bacterium
GCTGGCCTGCGCCGCCGGCCTCGCCGCGCTCGACGTCTATGCGGAGGAGCGGCTCTTCGACAATGCGCGGACGCTGTCGCCCTACTGGGAGGACGCGGTGCACGCCTTGAAGGGCCTGCCGCATGTCATCGACCTGCGCAATCTCGGCCTCATCGCCGCGATCGAGCTCGAGCCGATCGCCGGGCAGCCGGCCAAGCGCGCCTTCGACGCCTTCCTGCGCGCCTACGACAAGGGGCTGCTGGTGCGCACCACCGGCGACATCATCGCGCTGTCGCCGCCGCTCACCATCACCAAGGCGCAGATCGACGAGATCTTCGGCACGCTCGCCGCGGTGCTGAAGGAAACGCCGTAAGCGATGCAGAACCTTCGCATCGACCAGGAGCGGCTCTGGCAGAGCCTCATGGCGATGGCCGAGATCGGCGCCACCGCGAAAGGCGGCTCGAAGCGGCTGGCGCTCACCGACCTCGACCGCGCCGGGCGCGATCTCTTCGTGCGCTGGTGCCAGGAGGCCGGCTGCAGCGTCACAATCGACCGCATGGGCAACATCTTCGCCCGCCGCCCCGGCCGCCGCGGCGACCTCGCGCCGGTGGCCACGGGCAGCCACCTCGACACGCAGCCGACCGGCGGCCGCTTCGACGGCGTCTACGGCGTGCTCGCCGGGCTCGAAATCATCCGCACGCTCAACGACTGCCGCTACGAGACCGATGCGCCCGTCGAGATCGTGGTGTGGACCAACGAGGAAGGCGCCCGCTTCGCCCCGGCCATGGTCGGCTCGGGCGTGTTCGCCGGCGTGTTCGACGAGGCCTACGGCCACAGCCGGGCCGATCGCGACGGCAAGACCATGGGCGAGGAGCTGCGGCGCATCGGCTATCTCGGCACGGAAAAGACCGGCGGGCGACCGCTGCGCGCCTATTTCGAAGCGCATATCGAGCAGGGGCCGATCCTCGAGGCCGAAGGCAAGACCGTCGGCGTGGTGCAGGGGATTCAGGGGATCCGCTGGTTCGAGGTGACGGTCACCGGCAGCGAGAGCCACGCCGGCACCACGCCGATGAACCGCCGCAAGGACGCGATGCTCGGCTGCGCGCGCATCGTCGACCGCATCAACGGTATCGCCCTCGCCCATCCGCCGGGCGTGTCGACCGTCGGCATCGTCCAGATCGGCCCCGGCTCGCGCAACACCATTCCCGGCAGCGCCTTCTTCACCGTCGACCTGCGCCACCCGAGCGACGAGACGCTGCTCGAGATGAAGGCCGGGCTGCAGGCGGCGGTCGGCGAGGTGTGCGACGCGCTCGGCCTCGCCGCGGAATGCCGGGAGATCTGGTGGTCGCCGGCGACCGAGTTCGATCGCGGCTGCATCGCCGCGGTGCGCCATGCCGCGGCAGCCGGCGGCTACGCCCATCGCGATATCGTCTCGGGCGCCGGCCACGATGCCGCTTACGTCAACCGCGTCGCCCCGACGGCGATGATCTTCGTGCCCTGCGCCGACGGCATCAGCCATAACGAGGTCGAGAGCGCCACGCCCGAGGACCTCGCCGCCGGCTGCAACGTGCTGCTGCGCGCCATGCTCGACCGCGCTGCGGCGCGATAGGGCGGCGTCAGCGCCCGCTCAGCGCCGCGGGCATTGCGGCACGGGCGGTCCCTGGTAGTCCGTGCCGCCCGGGCGGTCCTGATGCAGGGGATCCGCACATTGCACCGGCGGTGCGACGCTATTGCCGTAGCCGGGCTGCTGTGCGTAACCGGGCTGCGTGTAGCCGGGCTGGGCATAGCCTGGGGCCGCATAGGCGGGCGCGACGGTCGTCCCGGCCGTGCTGCCGGCGGCGCCGGCGCAGCTGTAGACCGCGACATTGCCCGACGGGCCCTGCTGGATGCCCTGGAGCTGAGGGCTGGCGCCGTATTGCTGGCAATAGCGCGCCGCGTTGGCGTTGGCTTGGGACACGTCATTGCCGGCAATGCGATAGGAGACCGTGGGCGCCGATTGCGACACCGGCCGCGATTCATGGGCACAGGCGGCAAGGACGCCGAGGGCGCCCAGCAAGGGAAGAGCAGCAGCGCGCATGCGATTCACTCCATCGTCTTGAGACGGGCACCGTCACCCGGTAACACGCCGCCGCGCGCGCCAGTTCCCGCGGGGGCAAGGCCGGCCACCGTTGGTTATTCAAGCCGCCGCGCGCAGCTACGTAGCGCTTAGCGCGACCGGCTGCAGTTGTAGACCGCCACATTGCCGGAGCCGGTCGTCTGAATGCCCTGGAACTGGGCGGACCGGCCGTATTGCTGGCAATAGCGCTCGGCATTGACGCCGGCTTGCCCGACATCATTGCCGGTCACCTGATAGGACACCGACGGCGGCGCCGCCGCGACCTCGGACGGCCCGCTGCACGCGGTGAGGAGGGCGGGGATGGCAAGCAGAGCGATCGCGGTGATGCGCATGGCTGGTGGCTCCCGGTTGGCGGCTGATTCTTTGAAACACGCCGTCGCGCGCGCTGGTTCCGGCCCGCACGGTCGAGGCCACCCGTGGGTTCACGCTTGTGCCCGCCCCGGGCGTGGCGCACCTTCGGCGCGCCCGCGGGCAAGTTATGATCGGCCTCGGCGCTGCGCGCTCAGAGTCCGGCAAGGGTTGCGGCGTTAAGGCTGCGCGCGTGAAGGATATCCCCGTGCTCCCTCCCTTCTGGCTCTGGCCCGTGATCGCCGCCCCTT
>DASWFH010000227.1:0-6702 GCA_036394355.1 Allostellaceae bacterium
GGTGCCGCTGTAGCCCGGATGCGCCTTGACGATCTTGCCGGCCCATTGGGGCTCGAGCAGGTCGGCGAAGCTCTTCGGCGCCTCCTCCGGCTTCACCAGGCGCGTGTTGTAGCCGATGACCGAGAGCGTGGCGCGGTCGGCGGCGAAGCAGCCGTCGGGATCGCGCGCATCGGCCGGCCAGCGCGCCACATCGGTGGGGACGAAAGGCGCCAGCAGCCCGGCGCGTTTCCACGCCAGCGCATGACCGACATCGGAGGATTCGACGACGTCGGCGGCGTGGACATTGCTCTCCTCCTCTTGCGCCACGCGCTGGAAAATGCGCTCGGCGCCGGAGCGCTCGACCTGGACGGCGATGCCGGGATAGCGCGCCTCGAATTCCTTGCCCATGCGCTCGGCGAGGCGCAGCTCGATGCTGGTGTAGAAGACGACGCGCCCCTCCTTCTGGGCCGCGGCGACGAGCTCGGGCGTGACCGCCTCGGGTGCCGGCGCCGCCGCCCGCGCCGGCAGCGCCAGCAGCAGCAGCGCGACGGCGGCGACGCGTCTAATGATGCGCGCCGTGATCATGGCCGTGCGGCGGATGCGCCGGCGCCGCGCCGGGCGGGCCGGGGATCGCGACGAGGCACAGCGCGACCAGCGCCGAGCCGAGGATGAAGAGGATGACGCCGACAGCGAAGGACATTTCACGGACTCCCTGTGCATTTGCTGGCGAGATCGTGCGACTGTCCCACTCGCCCTTCGAGACGACCGCTTCGCGGTCTCCTCAGGGTGAGGAGAAAAAAGCACCTCACCCTGAGGAGCGGTGCGCAGCACCGCGTCTCGAAGGGCTCACCGTTGCGAGGTCAGCCAGGCCATCATGATGCGGTTGAAGACATCGGCCTGCTCGACATTGGGGAAGTGGCGGGCGTTGGCGATCTCCTCGTAGCGGCCGTGCGGGATGAGCTCGGCGAGGCGCTTGTTGCCGGCAGGCGGCGTGCCCGGATCCTCGGCGCCGCACACCACCAGCGTCGGCGTCTTGATGGTCGGCAGCTTCGGCAGGAAATCGAAATTCTGAATCGCCGCGGCGCAGCCGAGATAGCCCGCGGGCGTGGTGCCGGCGACGGTGTCGCGGATCTCCTTCCAGCGGCCCGGCTTTCGCGGCTTGAAGGCGTCGGTGAACCAGCGCTCCATGGTGGGATCGGCCAAGGGCGCCACCGAATTCGCCTCGCGCACCATCTTGACGCGCGGCGCCCACGCCGCCTTCGCGTCGGGCGGCGTCTGGGGCATGGTATCGCACAGCATCATCGATTTGAGCTTGGCGCCGTGGTTGAGCGCGAAGGCCTGGCCGAGCATGCCGCCGATGGAGAGGCCGATATAGTGCACTTGGCGAAAGCCCAGCGCGTCCACCACCGCCGCCGTGTCGCCGGCGAGCTGCTCCATGGTGTAGTCGCCCGCCACCGCATCGCTGCCGCCATGGCCGCGCATGTCGACGCGCAGCACGCGGAACCCGGCCGCCAAGAGCGGCGGCACCTGCTCCGCCCACATGCCGCCATCCGACGCCAGCGAATGGGTGAAGCACACCACCGGCCCGTTCTCCGGCCCCATGAGGTCATAGGCAAGGCGGCGGTTCTGAAGCGGCAGCAGCATGGCGCGTCTCCCTGGAGGCGGTTGGTTTGGCACAGGTTAGTACATCGCCGGCGCGCGCTCCAGGGCCAGAGCCCGGAAGCGATGGCGTTCCGATTATCGCGGGCGCTCGCGCGCCGTCCGCAGCACGTCGGGGTTCACCACGTTGATCGGCGTGCCCGCCGCGTAGGCGGTGATCTGGTCGAAGATGTCGGCGAACTGGATCTCGTACTCGTCGCGCGAGACGTAGCCGATATGCGGCGTGGCGACGACGTTGTCCATGACGAGCAGGGGCTGGCGCGGGTCGCGCACCGGCTCCTCCTCGAAGACGTCCACCGCGGCCATGCCGGGCCGCCCGGCGCGCAGCGCGCTCACCAAGGCGCCGGGCTCGATCAGCGGCGCCCGGCTGGTGTTCACCAGGAGCGCGGTCGGCTTCATGCGCGCGAGGTCGGCGGCGGTGACGATGCCGCGGGTCGCCGCGACCAGGCGCATATGCAGCGACAGGACTTCGCTTTCCTCGAACAGCGCCGCCTTGCTGCCGGCCGTCGCATAGCCGTCGGCGCGCGCCCGGGCCAGCGAGGCCTCGCGCGCCCATACCAGCACGATCATGCCGAACGCCCGGCCATACCCGGCGACGACGCTGCCGATCCGGCCGTAGCCGAAGATGCCGAGCGTCTTGTCGCGCAGCGTGCTGCCGATGCCGATCTGCCATTGCCCCGCCTTGAGCGCGGCCATCTGCTGCGGGATCTGCCGCATCGCCGCAAGGACCAGCCCCCAGCTCAGCTCCGCCGCCGCATAGGAGGGCGTGCCCGGGTGCTGGCTCGACGACACGATCACGCCGAGGCGCGAACAGGCATCGACGTCGATGTGCGGATAGACGCTGCGTTGGCTGATGAGCCGGAGATGGGGCAGACGATCGAGCAGCGGCGCGCGGATCTGCGTCCGCTCGCGGATCAGCACCAGGATCTCGGTGTCGCGCAGGCGCTCGGCCAGCGCGTCGACGTCCTGGACGTGATCGTTCCAGATCGCGACTTCGTGCCCGTCGAGCTTGCCGAAGCAGCGCAGGGTGCGCAGCGTGTCGTGATAATCGTCCAGAATGGCGATTTTCATGCGCCGCCGCCCCTCGCCCGCTTCAGCCCGAAATTCCCGGATCGGCCAGGCAAGACAGTATAGGACGGCGTAGGATTTTCCGCGCCCTGCCCAGCGGCGGGCGATGTCGGGCTATGAGCCTGGCGGCAGGTCGGGCTTTGGTTGCGGGACGGGCGGCGGTGCCGCTTCCGCCTTTTGTTCCGCCGCGGCTTGCTCCGACACGCAGGCCTTGTACGCCTTGCTGTCGTGATTCATGTAGGCGCAGCGATCGTAGGGCTTGGCCGGCTCGGCGCTGGCCGAAGGCGACGCGACGGTCGCGAGAGCAAGGCCTGCACCTGCGGCGAAGGAAGCCGCAAACCACCGGCCCCATACGGAATAGGAATTATGCCTCAGCAAAGGACCGACTCCCTCGGATTTCTGGAAAGATCCACCCGCAGCGCCAGGCGTTCTACCGATTTCCCCTAGATCTCCTCGGCGTACACGTCGGGCACCATCGTCCCACGAACGCGCCCGGTCGCACTCGAGAAGCGGGTTATGCGCGCGCGTACCGCTCGCCCGTCGACAGCGATCTCGAACTTCTGGCCGGAGCCTGGGGCTCGTCGCAGCCGCCGGACGCCGAGCGGACGCGCGACGGCTTCATCCTTCATGCTCAAAAAAAGCTGCACCTTCGTGATCATGTCTTACCCCTTGCAACCGGAACGACGATCGCGGACCGACCCAAGCCCTGGTGGCCCGCCTTCGAGAACCTCCGATCCTACTCCCGACGGTCGCTATAGTCTTCCCGTCGTTCGGCCTCGTTCCTTCGCGCCGCCGCTCGGCGTGCCGCTTCGCT
This sequence comes from Allostellaceae bacterium, assembly GCA_036394355.1. GTDB lineage: Bacteria > Pseudomonadota > Alphaproteobacteria > ATCC43930 > CGMCC-115725 > DAHUYF01. The sequence continues at coordinate 3,521 of DASWFH010000227.1, forward strand.
CATTGCCGCCAACCGCGTCCGCGCCGCCGCCGCCCGCACCTTGAACTCGCGCCCGAGCCGCATCAGGCTTTCACGATCAATGTGCGGCTGGACCGAAATTCGGGCTTGGCGAAAGCTTTGCGCCGCCATGCGCCGGAAATAGGATATCGACATTCGCCTCCTTTCGGGCCGCCCGACGGTAACCCGTGATCACGCCGCGCGTCCGGAGCCTTCAGTCGGTCGACGTTGCCGAGCTTATGCATCACCGCCGCTTTGTGCGGCGCTCACACCGCGAGCTTGCTCGCACAGGCGCTCGCCACGCCCGATGGCGGCTCGGTGGCGCCCGGCATGATCGACCATTTCTTCGCCAATTCGTACCGCGCATCCCAGCCAAGCTTGTCGGGCGCGGGTACATCCACCCGCGCGCGCGCCTCGCAGAAGAGCGCCTGCTGCTCGACGATCCCGGCGCGCATGTCGGCCTGAGCGGCGCGGCTCGTGACCTGCCAGCCGATATAGTTGGAGACCAAAGGCCCGGTGATCAGGCCGACGGCAAAGGCGAATACCAGCGGCTTGGCTGTTTCCCATTTAGATTTGATCGGCTGCATCGACGCCATGAGACTCTTCCTTCCCATTCATGTTGGTTGTGGGCCCTGGGGGCGACGCGCTCCCGGGGATGGCTGCCGCGGTGTTCCGCTGGTCGAGAGCGACGGTCTCGTTGTCTTGGAGTAGCTTGCAGTAATCGAAGAAATTGCCGTCGCGATTACATATGGGGACAAAATATTTTTTTACAACCGGTCAAAAACTCGCACGAAAACAACAATCTCCGATGCGCAATGAAGACGACCGACGGCATTAATTGACGAGTATTTTGCGCCGCGAATTCGCGGGCTCTCAGGCCGCCGCCCTGCCCCGATGCCGGGAGCTCCATGCCGGAACCTGCGTGTCGCGGGCGCTGTTCGGAGGCGCCGTTGCAAGGGTGGCGCGGCGCGCCTGCCTTACTCGGCGTTGGCCGGCGGCATCGGCAGGAAATGCCGCGGGTTCGCCAGGGCCGCGATGGCGTACACCTTGGTATGGCTGCTGTCGCTGAGGTCGACGATCCGCGCATAATCGAGCCGGTCGACCCGGCTGCGAAAAAGCGCCTGAACCTCATAGGCGCCGGTCGGCTTGCCGGTGACGCCGATCGACCGGAATCTCTGGCCGATCTCGATCTTTGCACTGTCCTTCATGGCGGGATTGTCTCCGAGGCGCCGGGCTGCCCGAGATCCCGGCTTCCCCTATAGTGAAGCATCAACCATCGGTTTCCCATCGCGCAAATCGTTCCTGCGTAGGTATGTCAAAAAAGGGGCGGGCGCGTGCGGGACGGAGGGCTGCCGAGGCCGTAAAATCGTTCGGCGAAGGCCCACGCCACCGCCATGGAGGAGAAACCCCGCGGCGACGTTGAAGCAAGAGAGAGCGAACAGCATCGGGGATCCGCCATGCCCGGCCTCGCCAAGTATCTCTTCGTTGCCGCCGCGTTCTTCGCCGCGCCCGCCCATGCCGCCGATTGGCTGGAGCAGGCGTGGAGCGCCGAGAGCGTCGCCAGGACCGGGACGCCCGCGATCACGCTGGGCGCGTCCGCCGTCCTGCTCGTGCTCCCCGCGGCGACGCTCGCGGCAGCCCATGCCGCCGGGGTGAGCACGCCCGAGGCGGTGCGTCTCTTCGTTGGGCGCTATGGGCAGCGCTGCTCCGCCGGCCTCGATCTCGACCGCCCGCATCCGCATCTGCGGGTGCAGCTCTTGCTGCAGACGCCGGTGGCGCTCGAGGACGCGGGCGAGCGCGTGCAGGGCGAGATCCTCGACGCGCTCGAATCGGCCAAGACCAAGCCCCTGCCCCGCGTCGAGCGCCTCTTCGCCGTGACGGATGCGCCCGCCGAGGTCTTCATCGACTACGTGCCGCAGCGCCACGCCCGCTGCGTCAGGCCCGGCGACGCGGTGTCGTAAGGCGATCACGGCCGGCCATCACCGCCGCAGGAATGCCTCGATGCTGGTGGCGAGCACCACCGGCGTCTCGTTCATGGGGTAATGGCCGGCATTGGCCATCACCTCGAGCTCGGCGTTGGGATAAGAGGCAAGATAGGTCGCGCGCATGATCTCGGCGGTGAGCGCCTGGTCGTGCGCGCCGACGATGACCTTGATCGGCACGGGATTGCCCTTGATGGCGGCGCTGAAATCGGTCTTGGCCCAGCTCTGCAGATAGGCCGCGAACGCCTCGACCGTGGCGCCCTCGGCGGAGTGGTGGGCGATGCGGTCGATCCAGCTCCGCGACAGCCTGCCGCCCGTCGAGAAATCAATAATAGCGCGGCGGTTGTCGAGGCTCTTGGCGGCACCGTCGAACAGCTTCCAGGTCTCGGGGTCGAACGGCACGCCCGAGGCCGGTACCGGCGCGATGGCGACGATCTTGCGCACGCGCCGCGGCGCGTCGGCCAGCACCCGCTGCACCGCCATGCCGCCCATCGAATGGCCGACCAGGCTGAAGACGTCCCATTCGAGCGCGTCGGCGAGGTCGAGCGCGTCGGCGGCGATCTCGGCCATCGAATAATCGCCGCGCTGCTGGCGCGACGCGCCATAGCCGCGATAGGCCATGACGGCGTAGGTGAACTCGCCGAGGCTGAGCGCGTCCTGCATCGGCGCGAAGCTCGTCTCGTCCCCGAACCAACCATGCAGCATCAGCACCTTGTGCTCGCCGCCACCCAGGCTCTTGTAGCCGATCGTCATGCCGCCCCCTCTGCCTGCGGACCATAGCACATCGCCCGGTCAGGTTGCCGCGGCGCCCGTCGCTCCCGCGCCCGACGCCACCGGCCCCAGGCACGCCCGCAACCATGGACGCCCGCAGGGGGCCTCGGCTAAGCTTGCGTAAGCGCCGGGAAATACTCGAACAATCGGCGCGCCGAAGGCGGGAGGGGCGATCATGACACGCATATTGGCAGCGTCGGCAATTTGCGCAGCCGCGCTGGCGGCGCTCGTGCCGCAGCGCGGCACCGCAGCGGAGGCGCGGCATTTCAGCTTCGCCTATGACCAGCCGCACACCACCGGCTACGGCGTGGCCGGCGATACCTTCGACAAGAAGCTGCAGGAGCTGAGCCATGGCACGATGGCGATCGACCAGTTCCCGGGCGCGCAGCTCGGCCAGGAGCCGCAGGCGCTGCAGAAGATCCGCACCGGCGA
>DASWFH010000228.1:0-1595 GCA_036394355.1 Allostellaceae bacterium
CCGCCTGTGAGACGGCGCCGACCAGAACCTCTGTCTGGCTGCGCAGGCCGGCACTGAGCTCGGCGGCCTGCACGCCCGCCCGCTGCATCGTCGACAACAGGGCCTGCTCTTCGCTCTGCAGGGCCTGGTCGGCGGCTGTGATGCCGCCGACGGTCTTCTCGCTGGTCTCGGAGATATCGGCAGTCCGGCGCAGCAGCACCTGCCCGATCTCTTCGATCTTGGCGACCGATGCTTGCGCTGCAGCGGCGAGGTCGGTGGCGGTGCGCTGCAGCGTCTCGGCGACCGCGCCGACGCGGGTTTCGGCGTCCTGAGTGGACTCGCCGACCTCGCTGGTCCGCCGGCGCAGGGCCTCGCCGATGGCCGAGACCTGGGCGGATGCCTGATCGGCACCGATCAGCAGTTCCTGGGTTTGCTGGCGGAACAGCTCGCGCGCCTCGCTCACCAGCGAGGTGGCGCTTGCCGAGGCGCGGGTCAGCTCCATCATCCGCTGCTGGATCGTCCCGCCGACGTCGCCGAGCCGGGCGACCGCCTCGTTGGACGCCGTGAGCAGATGCTGCAGCCGCTGCTCGAGCTGCGTATCGACGTCACTCACCTTGCTGACGATCTCGTCCGCGCCGGCGAGCATGTTGTGGGCGCGCTGGCGGTACTCCTCGCTGACGGCGCGGATCCGGGTCGCGGCCTGGTCTGCCGAGCCGATGACGACCTCGGACTGGCGTTTCATCAGCTCGCCGATCTCGTTGGCGCGCGCCGCCGACTGCTCGATCGACTTCAGCAGCTGAATCGCCTGGTCGCGCAAGGCGTGGTCGACGACGCCGATCTGGGTCGTCGCCTCGGTCGCGGTGGAGAGGATCTGCTGGCTACGCTGCTGCAAGGCGTCGCCCGTCTCGCGCAGGCGCACCGCGGCCTGGCCGGCGGTCTGGGCCAGCTCCGCCGAACGCTGCTCGAGCAGCGCCTGCATGTCGCCGATCCGCCCGGCCGCGGCGTTCGCGGCCTCCGACAGCTCCTCGGCCTGACGGTGCAACCCCTCGCCGGCGCCGCCGAGCAAGGTCGCCGCGTGGCCGGCGGTGTTGCCGAGATCGCGCGTGCGGTCGCGAAGCACTTCGCCGAGCCGTTCCATACGCTCGGCGGAGCGGTCGGCGGACTCGTCGATGTCGCGCACGCGCTGGGCGAAGGCCTCGCCGAGCTCGGTGGCGCGGCCCAACCCGCGTTCGGCGGCGTGGACCATCTCCTGCGTCTGCAGCCGGAAGCCATCGCCGGTGACGCGCACGCGGCCCAGCGACTGATCGGCGCTCAGCACCAGGTCTTCGGCCTGACGGCGCAGCATCTCGCCGGTGGCGGTGACCCGCGCGGCCGCCTGGTCGAGGGCGCTCCCCAGCGCGTCGGCGTCGCGGATGAGGCCGGTGTTGACCTCGCCGATGCGCACCGCCGACTGGTCGAGGTCCGCACTGCGACCGCGGATCGTGGCGCCGATCTCATTGAGGCTGGCGGAGCTCTGCGCCGCCGCCTCGGCCAGGGCCTGCGCGTCCTTGCGCAAGGCCGCCTGGGTGGCGGCCGCCTGGGCGGCCAGATCGGCGGTCGCCTGGGCCAGCGTTTCG
>DASWFH010000229.1:0-5584 GCA_036394355.1 Allostellaceae bacterium
GCTCGCGCGCGTGCACATGGCGCTCGTCGTCGACGAGTTCGGCGGCATCGACGGTCTCGTCACCATCGAGGACGTGATCGAGGAGATCGTCGGCGAGATCGAGGACGAGCACGACGACGCCGACCAGCCGAAGCTGATCGAGCGCCCGGACGGCTCGCTCATCGCCGATGCGCGGACGCGGATCGCCGCGCTGCAGGAACGCGTCCCGGCGCCGCTGCTGTCGCCCGAGCAGGAGGAAGGCATCGCGACGCTGGGCGGCCTGGTCGGCGCGCTCGCCGGCCGGGTGCCGGCCCGCGGCGAGGTGTTCAAGCATTCCTCCGGCCTTGAATTCGAAGTGCTCGATGCCGATCCGCGGCGCATCAAGCGCGTGCGCGTGCGCGGCCTGCCGCCGTCGCCCGCCGATGCCAATGTCTGACCTGCCCGCGGGCGTCACCTTCCGCGCCGCCGGGCCGCTCGCGCCGCTGCAGCGCGCGGCGATGTGGACCGCCGGGCTCGCCGGCTGGCGGCGCCACGGCTTCGCCGCTTTCCTCGGCATGCTCGCCGCGGCCGCGCTCTCGCCCGTCGACATGACGCCGCTGCTCGTCATCGCCTTCAGCGGCCTCGTCTGGCTGATGGATGGCTGCATCGGCCGCCGCGACGCCGTGCTGGTCGGCTGGAACTTCGGCTTCGGCTTCTTCCTTGCGGGCCTGTACTGGATCTCCGCGGCGCTGCTCGTCGACATCGCCCAGTTCTGGTGGCTCGTGCCGTTGGCGCTGCTCGGCGTGCCCGCCGGCTTCGCCATCTTCACCGCGCTCGCGGTCCTCGCCGCGCATGAGGCGACGCGCCGCTTCGGTCTGCTCGGCAGCGCCCGCATTCTCGTCCTGGCGGTGGCGTGGGTCGCCGCGGAATGGCTGCGCGGCCACATCCTTACCGGATTTCCATGGAACCTGATCGGCTATGCCTGGGCCGGCGCTTTCCCGGGCGCGCTCGCCGTGCTGCAACTGACCGCGGTCACCGGCATCTACGGCCTGAGCCTTATCACCGTGCTGGCGGCGGCGCTGCCGGCGCGGCTCGGCGACCTCGGGCGCGGCCGGCACTGGGCGCTGGCCGCCGCGGTGCTGCTGATCGCGCTGCCCGCGGCCGGCGGTGCCTGGCGCCTCGCCGCCGCGCCGCGCGAGACGGTGCCCGGCGTGACGCTGCGCCTGGTGCAGCCCTCGATCGCGCAGACGCTCAAGAACGACCCGGACGCCGTCGCGCAGAATTTCCGGCGCCTGCTGGCGCTGAGCGCGTCGCGCGGCGCCGACGAGGTGACCCATCTGGTGTGGCCCGAAGCGGCGGCGCCGCCCTTGCTCGAGCGCTTCGCCGAGGAGCGCCGCGTGATCGCGGCGGTGATCCCGCCGGGCGGGCTGCTGCTCACCGGCGCGGAGCGGGCCGAGCCGGTGACGGGTTGGCCGCCGCAGCACATCTGGAACAGCGTCGTCGCGCTCGACAAGCGCGGCGACATCATCGCCGCCTATGACAAGGCGCATCTCGTGCCCTTCGGCGAGTATGTGCCGCTGCGCCGCATCTTGCCGATCGAGCGCATCGCGCCGGGGCTGGGCGACTTCTCCCCTGGCCCGGGGCCGCGCACGCTGACGCTGCCGGGGCTGCCGCCGGTCGGTCCGCTCGTGTGCTATGAGGCGATCTTCCCGAGCGCAGTGATCGACCCGGCGAAGCGTCCGCAATGGCTCCTCAACGTCACCAACGACGCCTGGTACGGCCTCAGCTCCGGACCGTTCCAGCACCTCGCCATCGTCCGCGTGCGCGCGATCGAGGAAGGGTTGCCGCTGGTGCGCTCGGCCAACAACGGCGTCTCCGCGGTGTTCGATCCTTACGGGCGCATCGGCCGGCGGATCGATGGTGGGGCGGCGCGACTCGATCTCGACTCGATCGGCGTGCTCGACGCGCCGCTGCCGCGTGCGCTGGCGCCGACACCATATGAGCGTTTCAGAGATGAGATTTTCTTCGCCGCCGCGCTCTTAATCCTGGCGATAGCTGCGATTCTCTCCCGTACCAATGGGCGTGCTTCCGAAAAGCTGTGAATTATTCGCGATTTATCGGTCTATAAGCAATTACAACATTGACCGCGCGCGATTCCGCATACGATAGTCTGAGCAAATTTGGGCTTTGTAGCAGGCGTACGTAGGCGGTAATGAACAATAAGCCCATCGGCGGACGCAGGCGGCGGCGAAAATCCGACAAGCCCAATCCGATCGACGTCCATGTCGGCACACGCGTGCGCTTGCGGCGCACGCTGCTGGGCATGAGCCAGGAAAAGCTCGGCGACGCCCTCGGCCTCACCTTCCAGCAAGTGCAGAAATACGAGCGCGGTGCCAATCGCATCGGCGCCAGCCGGCTTTATGACCTGAGCCGCGTGCTCGACGTGCCCGTCTCCTTTTTCTTCGACGACATCAAGGCGGAGACCGTCGAGGCGGCGCAAGGCGACCCCGACCGGCGCGAGCCGGCCAATGGCGGACACGAGCCAGACCCGATGATGCGGCGCGAGACGCTCGAGCTCGTGCGCGCCTATTACCGCATCCCCGACGTGCAGATCCGGCGGCGACTTTTCGATCTCACCAAGGCGATCGCCAACGCCTGCAGCAGCAGCGCCTGACGCCCGGCGGTCGCAGGCCTCTGAAAATGCTTGACGGCGCGGCGGCGGCTTGCCACACGTCGCCTCGGTATGAACGCGCGAACAGGCGGGAGCGGTTTCGCCCGGAATGCGTTCATCAATGCCGGCATGGCGGCTCCCGAACCCGGGCGGCCGAGGCAAGGAGAGCGGGAACGTGGCCAAGCGCGACTATGTTTTTACCAGCGAATCGGTGTCGGAAGGGCATCCCGACAAGGTCTGCGACCGCATCTCCGACGTGGTGGTCGATACCTTCCTGGCCGCCGATGCGCAGGCGCGCGTCGCCTGCGAGACGCTGGCCACGACCAACCGTGTGGTGCTGGCCGGCGAGGTGCGCGGCCCGGAGGCGGTCACCAAGGACTTGCTGATCGAAGGGGCGCGGCACGCCATCAAGGACATCGGCTACGAGCAAGAAGGCTTTCACTGGCAGCACGTCGACATCGACTGCTACCTGCACAAGCAGTCGAGCGACATCGCCCAGGGCGTCGACGCCAGCGGCAACAAGGATGAGGGCGCGGGCGACCAGGGCATCATGTTCGGCTATGCCTGCCGCGAGACCCCCGAACTCATGCCGGCGCCGATCTATTACGCCCACGCCATCCTGAAATCCCTGGCCGAAGCGCGCCATTCCGGCGCGGCGCCGCTGCTAGGGCCCGACGCCAAGAGCCAGGTCAGCCTGCAATACGTCAACGGCAATCCGGTGCGCGCGACCTCGGTGGTAGTCTCCACCCAGCACGCCCAGAGCATCGACCAGGACGAGGTGCGCGAGATTGTGCGGCCACATGTGCTGAACGTGCTGCCGCAGGGCTGGATGTGCGACGAGGACCATTTTTACGTCAACCCGACGGGGCGCTTCGTCATCGGCGGCCCCGACGGCGATACCGGGCTCACCGGACGCAAGATCATCGTCGATACCTATGGCGGCGCCGCACCCCATGGCGGCGGCGCCTTCTCCGGCAAAGACCCGACCAAGGTCGACCGCTCCGCCGCCTATGCGGCGCGCTACCTCGCCAAGAACGTCGTCGCCGCCGGCCTGGCCGAGCGCTGCACGATCCAGCTCTCCTACGCGATCGGCGTGGCCAAGCCGCTCTCGGTCTATATCGACACCAACGGCACCGCGCGAGTCGACGAGGAAAAGCTGTCGCGCGTGCTGCAGGAGCTCCTGGATCTCTCGCCGCGCGGTATCCGCACGCATCTCGGCCTTAACAAGCCGATCTATGCGCGCACATCCGCCTACGGGCATTTCGGCCGCGCGCCCGAGGCAGATGGCGGCTTCTCGTGGGAGCGTCTCGACCTCGTGCCGCAGCTGCGGGCGGCGTTCTGAGCGACGCGGGCGCCGGCGCGCGCCGGTCGCTTCTGCACGGCCGCCGCCGCGGCCGCAAGCTTCGTCCCGGACAGCGCCGCCTTCTCGATACGCTGTTGCCGCGGCTGCGCCTCGCGCTGCCGCGCGAGCGGCCGCTCGACCCGCGCCGCTTGTTCGAGCGGCCGGTTGAGGCGGTGTGGCTCGAAATCGGCTTCGGCGCCGGCGAGCATCTGGCGGCGCAGGCGGCGCGGCAGCCCGGTCATGGACTCATCGGCTGCGAGGTGTTCGAGAATGGCGTGGTCAGGCTGCTAGCCGAGGTCGAGCGCTTGGGCCTCGCCAATCTGCGCCTGCTGATCGACGATGCGCGCCCGCTGCTGGGCGCGCTCGCCGAGGCCTCGCTCGAGCGCGTGTTCATCCTCTTTCCCGACCCATGGTCGAAACGGCGCCACCACAAGCGGCGCCTCGTCTCGACGGCGACGCTCGACGCCTTGGCGCATGCCATGCGCGACGGCGCCGAGCTGCGACTCGCCACCGACGACATGGATTATCTGCGCTGGATGTTGGAGCGGGCGACGGCACATGTCGCCTTCGAATGGCAGGCGCGGCGGCCGCGGGACTGGCGCGAGCGGCCGCCGGACTGGCCTGCGACGCGCTATGAGCAGAAGGCCCTCGCCGCCGGCCGGCGGCCGGCCTTCCTGCGCTTCCGGCGGCGACCGCGCGCGGCGCGCTCCGAGCCGACGGTTTGAGCCTTGCGGCGGGCGGGGAAATGATTATATTCCGCAAAAAAGTCCCATAGGCTCCGATTATTCGGACCTTCAAAGGGTGGGCTAGCGGCCCACTTTTTTGTGTTTAGACGACGGTTAACGGGAGCGTTCTTGGATACCGGCAAGATCGAGGCGATCATCGCGCCTTCGCTGGAGGCGATGGGCTACCGCGTCGTGCGCGTCGCCATCACCGGCGGCCGCCGCGCGACGCTGCAGATCATGGCCGAGCGCGCTAACGATGCCGCGATGACCGTGGAGGATTGCGCCGGCATCAGCCGCACCGTCTCGGCGCTGCTCGACGTCGCCGATCCGATCGACGGTGCCTATCTCCTCGAGGTGAGCTCGCCGGGGATCGACCGGCCGCTGGTGAAGCGCGAGGATTTCGCGCGCTTCGCCGGCCACGAGGCGCGGGTCGAGCTCAACGCGCCGGTCGACGGCCGCAGGCGCTTCCGCGGGCGGCTCGAGGGCATCGCGGGCGATCAGGTGCGGCTCGTCGTCGACGACGCGCCGGTCGCCTTGCCGTTTCCGGCAATTACCCGCGCCAAGCTCGTGCTCACCGACGAACTGCTCGCCGCCGCCCCGGCACCACCCCTTGGCAGGACTGCCTGAAGAGATGGTCAACACCATGCAAACCAGCGTCACCTACGCCCGGCCCGAGCTGCTGCAAGTCGCCGATACGGTCGCCCGCGACAAGGGGATCGACCGCGACGAAGTGCTGCAGGCGATGGAGCAGGCGATCCAGAAGGCCGGCCGTTCCAAATACGGCCAGGAATACGACATCCGCGCCGAGATCGACCGCAAGAACGGCGAGATCCGCCTGATGCGCTTCCGCGAGGTCGCCGATCCCGTCGAGAACGAGGCGACGCAGAT
>DASWFH010000230.1:0-8745 GCA_036394355.1 Allostellaceae bacterium
CTTCGGCGGCAAGAAGCGGAACCGCCTGTTCATGGCCGCGAGCACCTCGGTCTACGCCGTCTACGTCGAGACCCAGGGCGCGCTCCTGCCCTGAGGGAGATCACCCCGAGCCGGCGAAGCGCGCCAGCGCCGCGCGCACCCGCTGCGTAGGCGTTCTCGAACGTGCCGAAGGAGGGGCTGTAGGCGGGAGACACGCAGAGTATGTTCCGCCGGTTGCCGGCGATCGGCATGGCAAGATGCCTCCCAGCGGGCTACCCGGCGTCGCTTGCGGAAACGCCGGCCCGGCGGGCGAGTTCACCTTGAGTGAGCTAGTATGGCGCCGCGAGGGACCAACATGCGCATGGCACAGCACTCGCTGGAAGTGGCGACGGCCGGGCAGGGCCTGCACGAGATCACGGAGACAGTGGCCCGCTGGGTTTCCGGGCAAGGGATGCGCAATGGGCTGCTCACGCTCTTTCTGCGCCACACTTCGGCATCGCTGCTCGTCCAGGAGAACGCCGCGCCCGAGGTGCGGAGCGACCTCGAGGATTTCTTTCGCGCGCTGGCGCCCGAGGATATCCGGCGTTATCGCCACACGGAGGAGGGGCCCGACGACATGCCGGCGCACATCCGCGGCGCCCTCCTGCCGACGCAGCTGTCGATCCCGATCGAGGCGGGACAGCTCGCGTTGGGGACGTGGCAGGGCATCTTCGTCTTCGAGCATCGGCGCGCGCCGCACCGACGCACGGTGGTGCTGACCCTGGTCGGCGACTAGGCGCTCGCCGCGCCGCTACGAGCGCTGCCCGCTCTCCTCGGAGCCGGAGGGCACCACCTCTTCCACCGTCCCGCGGCGGCCGGACACGATCTCGCCGCGCGCGCGTCCCCGCCCCAGGTCGAGGCGGATGCGCGCCGAGATCGTGCAGATCGCCGGCGGTTCGTCGATGCGCAGCACGATGCTCTCGCTGAGGAACAGATGATAATGCACGCCGTCCTGGCTGATGTAGCCGGCGCGCAGATCCTGGCCGACGATGAGCGCGCCGAGGCGCGGATCGACGAGCACGCCGCCCTCGATCGCCGCCTTGTAGATGCCGCGGGTGCACAGCCGGTGCAGATGCTCAAGCTGCATGATGTCCGTTCCCGGATAGAGGCGGAACAGGCCGTTGTAGAGCGCTGGCGCCAGCGCCAGCGCATAGGGCCCGCGATAGCCGGCCTCGTCGAGCTTGGTGACCGCGGCGAGCACATCGGCCAGCGCGCGCTCCACCCCCGACCAGTCGCCGCCGTCGATATGGATGCGGCCCTCTTGCGTCAGCAGGCCGGCGAGCTGGCGATCGGGCTGGCCGCGATAGATGAAATCCTCCTCGCGGTCGGCCACCGCCTCGGCGGCATCCTCGGCCGGCTTGAGGTCGAGCGGCTGGCCGTTCTCGAGATGGCCGGCGACGCGGCGGATGCTCAGGCGGAAGCTCTTGCGCAGCATCGGCACGGAGATGGCGCGGCCCATGACGGCGCCGGCCTCGCCCTCCGCGGGCTGGCGGCAGTAATCGTCGTTGCCGACTTCGATCGAGGTGAGGCCGGGCCCGAACGGCCCCTGGAGGTCGAGGAAGCGCCGTCCGGTCAGCTTGTCGCGCGCTGCCTTGACGGCGGCCTCGTCGATCGTTTGCCACAGTGAAGCGGGGAGATCGGCCTGGCTGCGGTGGAGATAGTCCATCGCTCAGTTCCCCTTGAGCGGACCGACGGTGAATCCGCCCTCGGGCGCACTCTCCCGGCTTTCGCGGCGCTGGCCCTTGGTGCGGTCGCCGTCGACCTCGTCGGCCGTCCCCTTCTCGATCTCGAGGATAGGCTGCTCGGTGAACAGGTAAGTCTTGAGGAAACGATTGAAATCGCTGTCGGAGCGGCGGATGTATTCGAGCAGCATCGAGGCGTGCTCCATCTCCTCGCGCATGTTGTGCAGCATCAGGCCTTTGAGCGTCTCGTCCTCGGTGTCGTCGGCGCGCTGGCGATACCAGTCGATGGCGTCGAGCTCCTCCATGAGCGAGACGACGGCGTGATGCAGGGTCAGCACCTTCTTCGACAGGCGCTCACGCGGCGCGTGCAGGTTCTCGCTCGACATTCATCCTCTCTGCTGCTTTAAGGCGACGCTATCGGCGGTAGAACAGGTCATGCCGGCCCGGGTGACGCAGAACGCTTCTTGCGGACGCAAGTTCCGCGTCAGCGCGGCGGCGGCGGCGTCCAGACGCGCACGGCGAGCAACTCGTGGATGGAAATGAGTTCGCGGGCAATGGTGATGATTGCGGCGAGAAATCCCGAGACGAGGCCGGCCAGCACCAACCCGACCACGAGCCCGATGATTGCCCCGAGTATGCTGCGCGCCTCGACGTAACCCTGGCCGATATAGGGCCAGACGTCGCCATACCAGCCCTCGATCATGCCGAAGACGATCAGGAGCAGGGCAATTATCTTGTTGGTGATGTCGAGGGTACCGATGAGCAGCCGGTTCATGGACGATCTCCCGATGCAGGCGCCGGCCCGAGGCGGACGTGCTGCCGGCGCGATCTTCTTGCGTCGCTGCCGCCGCTCGGACGAACCCGCCGTGCCTAGCGCCGGCCGTGCAGCAGATAGGCGATCGCGTAGCCGACCGCGCCGGCGATCAGGAGAGCGGCCAGCGGCCGCTCCTCGACACGGCGCGCCAGCTCGCGCGCGGTGCGCTCGCCCTGGGCATAGGCTTCGCCCGCCACTTTCCGGGCCTCCGCGCGGGCTTTCTGCGCGACGTCCCAGGCGGCTTCGCTGGTCTCCTGCGCCGTCTGTGCGGCGCGCTGCGCCATGTCCTTGGCCTGCTGGCTCGCGGCGTCGATGCGGTCTGACGCCTTATCGGCGAGCTTGCTCGCCTCGTCGGCCATATTGGTCGCCATCTCAGATCCCTCCTGCTCGGCTAGCTCGTTCAGAAAGGGAAACAGCCGAGAGCGGCGTTGATCCCGGGTTGACGACGCGAAAGCTCAGGCGGCGGCGATGCCGGCGCCCTCAGCCATGGGCGGTGTCGAGCTCGGCGGAGAGGGGATCCGACGCGGGATGCTCGCGGAACGCGTGGATCTCCTCGGCGACGGGGATCTCGCGATAATTTGCCGCGCCGAGCAGCCCGTCGATCTTGCCGCCGCCTTCGGACAGCGGCAGCAGGATGCTGCGATAGACGATCGGCACGCCCTGGTGGATGCCGACGCCGCCGCTGCTGATCGGCACGCCCTTGGCGACGACGCGGGCGATATAGGACGTCGCCACGTGCAGCAGCGAATCCTTCTGGCAATCGGCGATGGATTGGCGCTCGAAGGTCGGCCAGCTCGGGTCGCGCAGGCTCTCGCCGACGAAGGCGAGGCGCGAGCGCTCGGCCTTGGGATCGAGGTCGATCAGGAGGCAGTGCCGCCAATCCTCGCCGAAAGCGCGCGGGTCGATCTGCGCGCGGCGCGGCAGGCCGTGTCCGTCGGCCAGCGCCCGCCATTGCGCGAGCACGCGCATGACCAGCCGTTGTTCGTGCTGTTGCAGTGCGAAGGAGCTGTCCATTGCCGCGGTCTCGAGCGTTCTGCCGCCGGGATGCTAGCGGCTTGTCGTTAACGAAAACTTATCCACGCGGGCGTTTCGCGCCCGGGCCGGCAATGGCCGCGGCGTGGCCAGATGCCGGCGCGCCGTGTCGATGAAGCGCGACAGCGCCGTCGAGAGGAAGGCGTCGGCGCGCCGAACCAGCACCGTCGGGACGCGCGCCTCCCGTGCCGGCAGCGCATGCAGTGCCACCCGGCCTTCGGCGGCTGCCTTGGCCACGACGGCGCGCGGCAGCAAGGTGACGCCGATGCCGGCGCCGACGCAGCCGATGATGCCGTCGAGCGTGCCGAATTCGAGCCGGCGCACGCCGACCGCGCCACGCGCCGCCAGCAGCGCCTCGAGGTGGAGGCGGTAGGTGCAGCCGGGGCGGAAGACGACGATCTTGAGCGGCGTTGCCGCGACGATGTCGTCGAGCGAGGTGAGCCAGGGCGCGGTGACCACCACCAGCTCCTCCTCCAGCAGCGGCAGTGCCGCGAACTCGGCGTGGTCGACCGGTCCCGCCACGAAAGCGGCCTCGACCTGCCGTTCGCGCACGGCCTCGAGGAGGGCCGCCGAGGTGCCCGTGACGATCTCGATATCGACCTCCGGGCAAGCCGCGGCATAGGCCGCGAGGACCGGCGGCAGGCGCATCGCCGTGGCCGTCTCGAGCGCACCGATGACGATCTGTCCGCGCGCCACCGCGCTGTCCGCGGCCGCCTGCTTAGCTTCCGCCATGAGCCGGCCGATACGCTCGGCGTAGGGCAGGAGCTGGCGGCCGGCGCTGGTCAGGCTCACGCCACGGCTGTGGCGATGAAACAGCGGCACGCCGAGCTCGGCCTCGAGCAGGCGGACGCGCTGGGTCACGTTGGACTGCACCGTGTTGAGCCGTTGCGCCGCCTTGGTGATGCCGCCCGCCTGCGCCACCGCCGCGAAGACCGCGAGATCGCCGGTGTCCATGGTTCTGCTCCTCCTGCCACCATCACGGAAACAGATGGCTTCTTTCAGGATAAACCATTTTTTGTGAGGTTTCGCGCGGCCTAATCTGGGTCTGGCAACGGCAAAGAGAGAGGAGCGGGCCGCGATGGCAGCGAACGAATTCTTGCGCAGGCTGGGAATCGAGCACCCGGTCATCCAAGGACCGATGGGCGGCGGCCCATCGACGCCCGAGCTCGTCGCGGCGGTCTCGAACGCCGGCGGCCTCGGCTCGCTGGGCGCGGCTTACCTCACGCCCGACCAGATCGCCGACGCCATCGGGCGGATCAATGCGCTCACCGACCGGCCCTTCAACGTGAACCTTTTTGCCGGCGCTTGGCAAAGCGCGAACGCGCTCGATCCCGCGCCGATGCTGGCGCTGCTCGCCGAGGTGCACGCTGCTTTGGGTCTGCCCGCGCCGACGTTGCCGGCAGTGCCGCCCGATCCGTTCGACGCGCAACTCGAAGCGGTGCTCGCCGCGCGCCCGCCGATCTTCAGCTTCACCTTCGGCATACCCGGCAAGGATGCGATGGCGCGCATCAGGGCGAACGGCGCCACCATCCTCGGCACCGCCACCACCGTGCACGAAGGACGCATGCTGGCCGAAGCCGGCGTCGATGCGATCGTCGCGCAAGGCGCCGAGGCCGGCGCGCATCGCGGCACGTTCGCCGCGCCCTTCGAGGCCGCGATGGTTCCGACGCTCGATCTCGTGGCGGGGATCGCCGCGGCCGTGCGTGTGCCGGTGATCGCCACCGGCGGGATCATGGACGGACGCGCGATTGCCGCGGCGCTGGCGCGCGGCGCCGCCGCGGCGCAGCTCGGCACCGCGTTCCTGACATGCCCGGAATCGGGCGCGCCCGCGGCGCACAAGCAGGCGATCCTCGCGGCGCACGAGGACCGTACGGTCATCACGCGCGCCTTCTCCGGCCGGCCGGCGCGCGGCATTCCCAACGCCTTCATGGCCAGGCTCGCCGGGCAGGAGGACATCATCCTACCCTATCCGCTGCAGAACATGCTGACCCGCGCGATGCGGACGGCCGCGGCCAAAGGCGGGGACGCGGGCTTTCTGTCGCTATGGGCTGGGACGGGCGCGCCTCAGGCGCGCGCCATGGCGGCCGGCGCGCTGGTCGCGCGCCTAGCCGAAGAAATGCGTGATGCTCGGTGAGAGGAACGAATCGCGCCACGGCGAGAGCGCGAGCAGCGCGAACAGGATGAGCGCGAGGCCGCCGAAGGTGAAGGCGCGATCGAGGAAGGACGGCGCCTTCTTCGGCCCGCGCGAGGATCGGCGCGGCGATGCGGGCTCGTTCCGCTCGGATCGCGATTGCCGCGCTTGTGCGAGCTCGGCCATCAGCGAGTCGGCGGTCACCGCCGTGGCCGCGAGGCGCGGCTTCGGCGCGCTGTCCTGGACCGGGCGACCGCCGGCGTAGCGGCTCCCCAGCACGTGCTCGATCGTCGCTGCGAGCTCGTCGGCGACCGCCGGCCGAAGCGAGGCGGTGGTCGCTGGCGGCTCGATCGGCATGCCCACGACCGCGGGCGGCTCGGTCCCGAGCTCGTTGGCGGCGTTGCGCTCGTAGGACCAGTAGGACGGGCGGAAATTGGCGGCGGTGGCGGCGCCCTTGTCATAGAAGACGTCGCCTGCCGTGGGCGCGACCGGCGCGGGCGCGGTGGCCTCCGGGGCGGCGCTCGGCAGCGGCGCGCGGCCGGTGAGGCGCTCAGGCGTCCGACGCCGGGAGGGCAGGGCAGGAGGCGGCTCAGCGCCCTTGCCCATGAGATCGGATGCCAGCGTGGCATAGCGGTTCTGAGTGGACATCGACCCCCCAGATAAATCGCGACCATCGATGGTGTGGAGTATAGGGCCTCGACTATTAATTGGCGGTTAGGAACTGGCGGCAATTCACGGCTATCGGTTTGGCCGAAAATCTCCGCGAAATTTTTGCCAAATTGAAGTCGTCGGGGATGCGGGCTTTGATCCGTGGAGAAACACGTTTCGACGCGGAGGAGCGGTGCGGATGTGCCTGCGCCGGCACGTGAGTGCAGCGCAAAACAGCGCTGCGGCACATATTGCTGTGGTAATCCACGCAATATCCGATGCGCGACGGGAGCGAACGTCGCAGTGCACACCCAGATACTGCCGGTTTGCCTTCTGATTGTCTACATTATGGATAGAACATCGGGCTGCGGCGTTAACCGTGTCGAGATGCGTGCACTCTTAGCCATGAAGACCTCTCCCTCGACGGCGCTTGCCGCGCTCGGAGCATTCTTTGTCATCGGCCTGATGTTTGATTTGCGTGCGCTAGCCGATGAGCTCGGCTACCAGCACCGGCTGATGGTGTGCCTGGGAATGTACGAGCTCAAGGCGAACATCAGCGATGAGGATCCGCGCACGATCTGCAATCGGGCGCTCGTCGGGCCGGTGGCGGCGGATTTCGATTAGGGCCGTTCAGGCGCGGTCACTCGACAGAGCGGAAGAGCCATTCCAGACCCTGCAAGGTCTGGTCGCCCGGCAAGAACACCAGCGCCAACGAAATGAGGGCGAGCAAGCTCCACAGGATGAGCTCGGCAAGCTCGCGGCTGCTCGGGCTGGCAATGCTGCGGAACGCGTCGAATATGACCCAGTGAGGCTTCACGGCGGGCGCCCGTCCGATGTTGTGTGGCGCCATCTTCCCCCTTTGCCGCTGTCACCTCAAGCCCCGTTAGATGGCAATCGATATTTCCGGCTCGCCTGATCGGCTCGATTTGGCGCAGATATTTGTTTTAGAATCAGAATCACACGTGTCTTCACTGATATTCGAGACGAGGCGCCGCCGCGCCCCGGAAGCGGCTCGTCCGACTTCACTGCGTGTCGATCTCGAGCTTGGCAGTGTCGCCCGGCCGCATATAGGGCACCGCGACCGGGCGGCTGCCCGTGAGGAAGGAAATGGCGATGATGCCGTCCTCCGAGCGCTCGCCGCGAAGCTCGATGGTGCCCGAGCGCGGCTCCGGGATGGCGATCCGCGTCCGATGGCTCGACAAGGTGAAGAGCCGCTGGTAGTCGCCGGCGATGATCAGGATCGTGTCGCCGCTTTCGGTCTGCGTGTCCCAGTCCCACAGCGTCAACCACAACGGACGGACTTTGCGGGCCTCGATGTCGCTGCGCATCTGGCGTCGCTCCGGCGGCGACAGCCCCATGGAGTCGAGTGCCTGGTTGTAATCCTGAGCGGCAACGCCTGGCAGGTAGACGCGATCGGGCATGACAAACTTGGTGGAGGCGGTCTCCCGCACGGCGGGCGCGCCCGACGCGGCATAGCCGATGCCCCGGTCGACGACAGCGCCGATCCCGCCGCCGGATAGCGCGGCGGCGGCGAGGAGAAATGCAAGCCAGCCCCAACCGAGGGAAAGCTGGCGCGGCTGCGTGATGTGGCCGTTCATCTGCGATGCCTTGGGTAGCGCCTGATCATCGCCGAAGGCGATTAACGAAGGATTTAGCGCCGCATGGGGATTGGCGTGATGCTGTTGCGACCCGCTAAGCTGCGGCGTGAGCGATCGCCCGACGCCGCCCGCAAGGCAGCCCATCCTCAACGTCCCGCCGATTACCAAGGCGCTGCTGATCGTCAACGTCGCCGTGCATGTGCTGCGGCTCCTGCTGCCGGCGCATCTCGACGATGCGCTGGTGTCCACCTTCGCGTTCATCCCCGCGCGCTACACTCTGGCCGATGGCTTGGGCTGGCCAGCGCTGGTCGATCCCATCACCTACCAGTTCCTGCACGCCAACTTCATTCATCTCGGCGTGAACATGCTGGCGTTGCTTGCCTTCGGCTCGGGCGTCGAGCGGCGCATCGGCGGCTGGCGCATGCTGGTTTTCTTCCTCGTTTGCGGTGTCGTCAGCGCTCTCGCGCACCTGGCCGCATACCCGTCCACGCCCGAGCCGATCGTCGGCGCATCGGGCGCGATCAGCGGCTTGTTCGGTGGCGTGCTGCGATTTCAGTTCGGCGCCGCTCCTGGGCGCCGGCGCGGGCTGTGGCCGATCATCATTCTATGGATCGCCGTGAATTTCGTCGTCGGGCAAACCGGCATGCCCGGCGCCGACAGCGCGCCCATAGCCTGGGTCGCGCATCTCGGCGGCTTCCTCGCCGGCCTGCTGCTGTTCGATCTCGCCGCGCGCCATGCGACGCGCGGTCGCCCATAGAGCACCCGCCCGCGGCGACGCGCGGGTGTCTGCTCAGGGCTTGGATTAGGTGGCGTCCCCTACCG
>DASWFH010000231.1:0-2178 GCA_036394355.1 Allostellaceae bacterium
GCGCGACCGCGACTCGATCACCATCGGGCGCGACGACAACTGCGGCATCAAGATCGAGGACGACGAGGCCTCGCGCCTGCATTGCACCATCGAGCGGCGCCAGGACAAGTTCGTCCTCACCGACCACAGCACCAACGGCACTTATGTCGCGACCGCGGGCGGCGAGGAAGTGCTGGTGCAGCGCGAGGAGTTCACCCTGAGCGGCCGCGGCACCATCGCCTGCGGCCAGCCTGCGGTGTCGACGAAGGAAATCGTCGAGTTCGTCTGCGAGTAGGAATTCCTACCAGCCGCTGCCGCCGCCTCCGCCGCCGCCGCCACCCGAATCGCCACCACCACCTCCGCCTCCACCGCCGCTGTCGGATGAGCCCGAGCTCGAGCCCGGCGGCGAGGAGGCCGCGGCGATGGTTTCGCCGAGCGAGGAGACCGAGCTGGTGAGGTTGCCGACGGAAAAGTCGGTGCTGCTGTCCGAGGAGGCGTACCAGTTGGAGACCGCCTGCGCGACGGCGGCGGCGCCGATCGCGATGACGAAGCGGTCGGCCCAGGTCTTCTCGACGTCGAGCGCCACCGCGTAGGGCAGGAAGCGCGAGAACTCTTCCGGCGTCTTGGGCGGCGCCTTCTGGCGCGAGAGCTCGTCGTGCTCGGCGACGCCGAGGTACTGGCGCAGGCCCTCGATCTCGTCCTCGAGCTTGCGGCCCGAAACCGAATACGCCGGCAGCCAGCGATAGAAGCCGACCAGGCTCGCGACGACGAGCAGCGCGACGATCACCACCATCGCAACGGCGGTCTGCAGGAGCAGCATCACGCCGATGGTGGTCGCGCCGAGGATGACGCCGAGGGCGAGCGAGCCGTGATTGCGGCTGAAGACCTTGTCTTCGTAGAGCGTCTTCAGCTCCTCCTGCAGCTCGACGCGCGCACCCTGCACCGATGGATCGAAGGTCGATCCCAGCGTGCGTCCGCCATTGGCGGCGAGGCCGGCCACCGGTCTTTCACCCGCGAGAAAGTCCACTTTTTTGCCGGTCGCATCGATGCGGTAGCCGTCGCGCGCGGGCTGGATGCGCAGGTAGCCGCGGCTGCCCAGGCCGAGCAGCGCCGCCGCGAAGCAGCGATCGTCGAATTGCTGCCGGTCGATGAAGCGCACCGCCGCCGCGGAGAGCCCTTTCGGTGCGTCGTAGCGCGGGAATTTCGGTCCCGCGGCGGGATCGCGGCCGACGAGCAGCCAGCGCCAGTAGAGGAAGACCAGCATCAGCGCAAGACCGGCGAGGCCCGCCCCCGCGCCCTGGTTCTGCGAGAAGAACCAGCCCGCGCGCTTGAGGATCCCCGGCGAGGCGACGATGCCCTTGGGAAAGCCGACCACGATGGTCATGCCCTGGTAGGGCGCAAAGGGCGTGGTCGAGCTGAAGCCGACCGCGCCATCGCGGATCATCTGGCGATAATCGCGGCCGCGCGCGCCTTGCGGCCCGGTATAAGCCTCGGCGCGCAGCTCGACCGCCGGTACCGCCTTCGGCAGCTGCACCTCCGCCGAGATATGGTCGAAGGGAAAAGTCCAGCCGTTGCCGTTCACGTTCCAGTAGAGCTCGTCGTGGTCGGGGAAGTGGCCGACCTGGCGCGCGGTGCGATAGGTGATCTCGTAGACGTGCGGACCGTTCTGCAGCATGACGTAGCCGCGCCCGATGCGGATGCGCTCGCCATTGCCGAGCCGCTCGAGCTCGAAGTTCTCGGGCGCGCCGTCGCGCGTCACCCGCAGCACCTCGAAAGGCACGCTGACACGGTTGCCGAAGCGGTCCTGGTAGTCGGTGGGGAAGTCGCGCAGGATGCCGCGCTTGATGTTGCGGCCTTCCACCTCGACCACGATGCGCTCCGTGACCGTGAGCACGCCGTCGGCGGCGATGGCGATGCTGCTGTGGAAGTCCACCACGCGCTCGGCTGCCGTTGCCGAAACCGACAAAATCAGGATCGCCAGTGCGATCCACCGCCTCATAGGGACACCTTGACCGGCTGGCGCTCGGCGGTCTCGAAGAACGGCATCGGCTGGAAGCGCAAGGCCTTGGCCATGATGACGTCCGGGAACGACTCGATGCGCGTCACGTACTGCTGCACGGCGCCGTTGTAGAAGCGCCGCGCGTACTGCAGGGCGTCCTCGACCTCGACCAGCTTCGCCGACAGGTCGCGGAAATTGGC
>DASWFH010000232.1:0-13125 GCA_036394355.1 Allostellaceae bacterium
AAATCGCGCGGGGCAAAGCCTGGGGCGTCCTCGGCATGGGCTTCGGCGGCCGCGAATTGGCCCGCCGTGCCGCCGCTGCCCCCGCCTTCATTGCGGCCCTCGCGGACGCGTCGGAGGGCCGGGTCATCCCGGTGCCCGGCGGCGTGCTGATCCGCGGCGGCGACGGCGGCATCATCGGCGCGGCCGGCATCAGCGGCGATCTCTCCGAGCAGGACGAGGCCTGCGCCGTCCATGGCATCAAATCGGCCGGCCTCGCGCCCGACACCGGCGATCCCGCCTGAGACTCCCGACTCCGTGCGCCCGACAAATCCCGCGGGATCACTCGGGCTAAAATCGTCAGCCGAGCGTTAGCGACTGACTGAAGCGCCGTGTGTCGCCCAGGGGCACGCCTTGCGGTTGCGCAACGGCGTCGCCGCTTGCCGAACCGGAACCTTTCTAACCCGTCGGTGTTGAACGGCCGTGGCAACTTGGTCACACCCCGCGCTTTTCCGTCCGATCACTGCGGTTTGCGAAAGAGGAGACCCGCACTTGTAGCGTTCGCACATCGGCCGTGCCGCAAGGCGGGACACGCGAGACAGCTGGTAACAGTGATGCAAAGAGATCGGGTGGACATCGATGGCGCAACTCTCTCTCTCCGGACCGACCACCTTCGGCGCACGGCGTCAGGCGGGAGGCGGATCGCGCGTCGTCCGCCACGAGGTCATTGCGCTCTCGATCGGCCTGCTTCGCGCCCTCGACATCGCCGCTGTGCCGATCGCCGGCCTCATCGCCTACGGGGTGCGCTACGAGTCGCTCTCCATCGAGTTCCAGCACGGGCTCATCGTCATTCTCGGCATGGCCGTCGTCGCCAACGTCATGGCGATCATCGATGCCTACAACCTCGCGGATTTGCGCGCCATTCGCACACAGCTTTTCAAGGTGGTCGGCGGCTGGGGCGTCAGCATCGCCCTCCTGCTCGCCATCGCCTTTTTCGATAAGATCACCGATCAGTATTCGCGGCTTTGGATCGGCTATTGGTTCGTGCTCGGCACGGCGCTGTCGGGCATGGCGCGCGTCGGTGTCGCCACCTATATCGGCCGCCGGCGGCGCACAGGGAACCTGTCCATCAACGTCGCCATCGTCGGACACGAGCCCTTCGCCCAGCAGGTGATGCAGCAGATCACTTGGCCGGGCGAGATCGAGGTCCGCGTCGTTGGCATCTTCGCGCCGCGCGTCGCCGCGGCCGGCACCGGCGTCGCCGCCGATGCGACCGTCGACGGCTTGCTGCGGCTGGCACGCAAGACGCATATCGACGAGATCATCGTCCACCTGCCGGAAAAGCGCGACGCGGAGTTCGGCGCGGTCCTGCGCCGGCTCGGCGAGCTCCCGGTCAACGTCAATCTCTGCCCCGACCTCTCCGACCTGCCGATCTCGCCGCGCAAGCTCACGGTGCTGCAAGAGACATTCATGATCAACGTCTTCGAACGGCCGCTGGCAGGCTGGTCCGCGGTGCTGAAGCGCGGCGAGGACATCGTGGCGAGCGGGCTGCTCCTGCTGTTCTTCGCGCCGCTGATGCTGCTGATCGCCCTCGCCATCAAGCTCGACAGCAAGGGGCCGGTGTTCTTCCGCCAGCCGCGCTTCGGCTTCAACAACAATCCGATCACCGTGCTCAAGTTCCGCACGATGACGCCCAATGCGGCGAACGACCCGGTGGTGCCGCAGGCGCGACGCAATGACCCGCGCGTGACGCGCATCGGCCGCTTCCTGCGCAAGACCAGCCTCGACGAGCTGCCGCAGCTCATAAACGTGCTCAAGGGCGACATGGCCCTGGTCGGCCCGCGTCCGCACGCAATCGCGCACAACGAGTATTATGCCGAGATCATCGACGGCTATCTGCGTCGCCACCGCGTCAAGCCCGGCATCACCGGCTGGGCGCAGGTGAACGGCTTGCGCGGCGAGACGGCGACCGTGCAGGCCATGCACGAGCGCGTCATCCACGATCTCTATTACATCGAGAACTGGTCGCTGCGCTTCGACCTGTGGATCCTGCTGCGGACGCTCGTCGTCGGCTTCATCCACCGCAACGCCTACTGAGACCGCCCTGCCTGCGGCATTGCGCCGCCGGCAAGGCATCCCCTTCACCGAAACGGGTTGCAGCGCCGCGGCAGGCAGGCCACGCCCACCGTCCCGCGCCGATGCCGGGCGTCACCGCCCGCCCGGTCGGCGTCGAAGCCGGCGGGCGCTGAAGCGCGTCGCTCAAGACCCGGCCGGCGCGCCCTTTTTCTTGAGCGGATCCTGCAGCGGCACCTGCGACGTCGCCGCCCATTTCTGGCGGTTGACGCGCTGCTGCTCCGTCTCCTTGCCCTGCTCGGCGATCTGCCGCCCGAGGGCGACAAAGGTCGGAATCTCGTCCTCGGCCAGCGCCTTCAGGCGCTCCTTGCGCGCCATGGACTTTTCGATGAAGGGTTGCAGCTCCGCCATCTTGGCCTTCTGCCGCCGCGCCTCGCGTTCCTTGAACTCGGGCATCACCGCGCGCGCGAAGAGCTCGAGCGCCTCGCAGATGTGCTCATGCTGGTTGCGCCCGCCCTGCTGGATGAAGGCGACCTGGTCGACCCCCGACGCCTCGAACGCGGCGAGATGGGCGCGCAGCTCGGCCGGCGTGCCGATGCCGCGATTGGCGCCCGCCGGCGGCAGCGCCGGCCGCGCCCGCTCGAAATTGGCCCAGATGTCGGTGCGCCCCGGCCTGTGCTCGCCGAAGATGTAGTGATGCGCCAGCGCATAGCCGAAGAAGCGGAACCCGTCCTCGCCGCGCCGGCGCGCCTCCGCGCTGTCGGCGTGGACGGAGAAGCCCGTGACCATGGCGATGTTGGGGTTGACGGCATGCCCGATGGGCACGCACTCCTCCTTGAAGATGCGGTAGTAGTCGTCGACCCACTGCTTCGCCTCGACGGGATCGACGAAGGCGAAGGTGAGCGCGCCGATGCCGAGCCGCGCCGCGAGCTTGATGGTCTCGCGGTTGGAGCACGCCACCCACACCGGCGGATGCGGCTTCTGCAACGGCTTCGGCACAATGTTGCGGCAGGGCATCGAGAAATATTTCCCGTCGAAGCCGGGATAGGGATTCAACACCATCATGTTGAGGCATTGCTCGACGGCTTCCGTCCACATCGCCCGCTTGTCGTCGGGCGAGATGCGGAAGCCGCCCAGCTCCATGATCGACGAGGACTCCCCGGTGCCAAATTCGACGCGACCGTCGGAGACAAGGTCGAGCGCGGCGATGCGCTCGGCGACGCGGGCCGGGTGGTTGTAGTTGGGTGGCATCAAGACGATGCCGTGGCCGAGCCGGATCTGCTTGGTGCGCTGCGAGCACGCCGCGAGGAACACCTCCGGCGCGGGGGAATGCGAGTATTCCTCGAGGAAATGGTGCTCGACCTCCCAGGCATGGTCGATGCCCAGGCCATCGGCCAGCTCGACCTGATCGAGCGCCTGCTGATAGATGCGGTGCTCGTCGCCCTCATGCCACGGCCGCGGCAGCTGGTGCTCGTAGAAGATGCCGAACTTCATCGCGCCGTCTCCCCTGGGTCTAGGCCGCCTCGCGATCCGCGAGCGCATCGAAGGCGGCGAGCTGCGAGGCGCCGCCGGCCGTCGCCAGGAGCTGAGCTGCGATCGCCTGGTGGAGCTGGCTGCGCGAATGCTCGACCGTCGTCACCGCGTGCCATTGGATCATCCCGTCCCAGATCGGGTCGATGAACGCCTTGCCCGGCACGCGCGCGCCCCGCTCGCCGTGGAAAGTGAAGCTGCGCAGTTCCGAGATCGCGGTCTGCAAATAGGCAACATGGATCGCCTCGTCCTGGCGGATGCGCTCGACGAGATCGGCGGCATGCGCGGCCGCGTCGCGGCGATCGCCGAATGTGTCGGGCGCACGCATGATGCGGATGCAGAAGCTGAAGAAGGCCTCGGCGCGGATCTCGATCATCAGCACGTTCATCAGCATCAGGATGGTCTGCTCGTGCGGCAGCGGAATCTGCGGCATGAGGCGGTCCAGTTCGGGCCGTGCCAGGCTCGGCGGAATTTCTGGCACCGGATAGGCGTCGCGGCCGAACAGCAGATCGCGCACGGCATACCACATGGTGTCATGGCCGCCTTCGCCGGTCCCGGGGCGGCCGCCTTCGTCGAAGCCATGCGCCTTCATCAAGCCCTTGCCGAGATGCCCGGTGGTGGTGCCGGCAATGTCCTCCTCGACGATCGCCTGGAAATCGGGCACCGGGAAGTCGGCAAGGCGGCGCCCGCGCGCCTCGACCGCGCCGGTGACGGTGAGCGCGTTCCACAGCGTGCGGCCGAGGCCGAGATCGAGCAGCCGCCGCTGCTGCGCGAAATTCGGGTAGTTGCCGCGCTGCAGCAGGCGCGTCGACGCGTCAACCAGCGGCCAGCCGCGGCGCGCGAGCGCCGCTTGCCATGCCCTGACCGCGGGCCAGCGCTTCAGCGTGCGCGGCGAGATGTAGCCGCGGGCGGCGTCGAAGCCGCCATGGAGGCGATAGCCGGCTTCGCTCTGCGGTCGCGCATAGGCATGCTCGGCGAGAAGCTCCGCCTCGCTGTAGGCGAGCTGGGTCATCGTTGCGGGCTCCCGAGCAGGAATTTGTGGTGCCGCGCCGCCTCACCCGCGCCTTCCGGCACGAGGGCGCGCGCCAGGAACGCGACGACGGTGTCGACCACCTCGCCGCGCCGGGCGCGGCGGCGAATGCCGAAACCGGCGGCGCCGCGCAGCAAGCCGACGATGGCGTGGCCGATGATCTCGGCATCGTAATCGGCACGGATCGCCCCGGCGCGCGCGCCGGCGCGGATCTGCGCTGCCCATTGCCCGGCCCAGCGATCGACCAGCCCCTCGCCCTCCGGCGCCTCGCTGGCGATGACCGAGACGTCTGTCATCGCCGCCTTGATCACGCCGGGATTAGACACGGCATAGTCCATGAGCGCCTCGAGCAGCGCGCGGAGCTGCGGCTCGATCCCCTCGACCGTGGCAAGCCGCTCGCGCACGAAGCCTTCGATCTCCGCCCGCGCCGCACCGGCGAAAGCGAGAAAGCAGGCGCGCTTGTCGGCGAAATGCAGATAGAACGTGCCATGCCCGACATCGGCGGCGCGGGCGATGTCCTGCGGCCGCGTCGCATGGTAGCCACGCTTGGTGAAAAGCCGCCGTGCCGCCGCCAGGAGCCGCGCGCGACTCGCCGATTTACGCCGCTCGGCTCGGAGCGCAGGCGCGGCTTTTTCCGGGGCTGGCATCATGGGCGCGGCTCGCTGTTCCAGCTGATAATTTGTCATTCCTGACAAATCGTCAATCGCCTTGACGAAGTCGTCCTTTAATGGGCAGGAAACAGCGGCCGCTGGGGCACCCTCATCGCCCGATCCCTCGGCGTGTTCCTGCCGCGAATAGAATAAAGGTCCGCTGATGGATGATCCGCGCAGCGCCACATTTTTCGCCAAAAAGAACAAGCAAAATAAGAGGTTGCGGCTACTTCTGTTGTGGCTTGCGGGGATCGATCTGCGCCTGACGATCCTGGCGGTTCCGCCGGTCCTGCCGCTCATCCACCGCGACCTCGCGCTCGACGAGAAGTCGGTGGCAGCGCTGTCCGGCCTGCCTATTCTGCTGTTCGGCCTCATGGCCGTGCCGGGATCGCTGCTGATCGCGCGGATCGGCGCCCGCCGCGCGATCATCACGGGGCTGCTCGCCGTCGCCCTCGCCTCGGGCTTGCGCGGCGTCGGCGCTTCCTCAGCGATGCTCTTCGCCATGACCTTCGTCATGGGCGCGGGAGTGTCGATCATCCAACCCGCACTGCCAGCGCTGGTGAGCCGGTGGTTCCCGATTTCGGTCGAGCGGGCGACGGCGGTCTATGCCAACGGGCTGCTGATCGGCGAGGTCCTTGGCGCCAGCCTGACCATTCCCGTGATCCTGCCGCTGGCGGCGGGGAGCTGGGAATGGAGCTTCGCCCTCTGGGCGGTTCCCGTGCTGCTCACCGCGATGCTCATGGTACTCGGAACGCCGGAAGTCCCGGTCGCGCCCGCTGCGCCGCGCGTCCGCTGGTGGCCCGACTGGCGCGACCCGCGCCTGTGGCGGCTGGGCCTGCTGCAGGGCGGCTGTTCAGTGCTCTATTTCGCCTGCAACGCCTTCATCCCGGATTACCTTCACGCCACCGGACGGGGCGAGCTCGTCAATGCCTGCCTGACCGCGCTCAATGCCGGGCAGCTCCCGGCATCGCTGCTGATCCTGCTGTTCGCGCGGCGCCTCACCGGCCGGCGCGGGCCCTTCATCGCCGCGGGCGCGATCGGCCTCGTGAGCCTAGCCGGCCTCCTCGTCTCGGGCGAGGCCGGAATGATTGCCAGCGCTGCCGCGATCGGGTTCTGCTCGGCCTTCGTGCTCATCCTGACGCTGGCCCTGCCGCCGCTGCTGGCGGCGCCTGAGGACGTGCACCGGCTCTCCGCGGGGATGCTGGCGATCGGCTACACGCTGTCCTTCATCGTGCCATTCGTCGGCGGCGCGATCTGGGACGCCACCGGATCGCCGGCGATGGCCTTCCTGCCGGGTGCGGTCGGCGCTGCGATCGTGCTTGCGCTGGGGGCGATGCTTCGGCCGGCCGATCAGCGCCGCGGCGCCTGAACGCCGCGGCCCGTCAGCGGTCGTTGAGGGCCTCGACCGCCGCGACGATGAGAGCTGCCATGAGGACCAGCAACAAATAGCCGCCGAGCTGCGCCAACGCTTCCATGTGCCCCTCCGCAGGACGCCGCCACCAACCGCCGGCGAGCGCCCGAGCAACGTAAACGTAGAATACGTCGCTTCGTTCTCACGCAGCGAGCAGGCGCGCCGGCATCGCTTCGACAAGATCACAGTTGCAGCAGCACGCGTTCATCGGCGGCGTTTGCCGCGATCTTTAGCGAAGTTGTCGCGTCAGGAGGGCGCGAGCGCGGCAATGATCTCGGCGTTGGCAAGCGGCCAGCCGATCGTCACCGACATCAGCCGCAAGGCGAAGCGGTGCATCTCCTCGCCGTCCATGGAATCGACGGCGTCCGCGGCGATGACCACGCGGTAGTCGCGGTTCGTCGCCTCGAAGCCGCAACACAGCACACAGGACGAGGTGTTGATGCCCGCGAGGATCAACGTGTCGACGCCGAGCCGCCGCCGCAGGACGAAGTCGAGGCCGGTGCCGAAGAACGGGCTGTAGCGCTTCTTGCCGCCGACGACGATGTCGCGCTTGTCGAGCAGCGCTGGGATGATCTCGGTGCCGCGGCCGCCGATGATGTTGTGCCGCGACATGCCCTTGCGCGCCTTGGCCGGGTCGTTCTCGATCGCGCCCCAGAACGGGTTGGCCATGATTTCGGCGGCATCGCGGTATTCGGTGACGACATGGACGATCGGCACGCCGCGCTGGCGCAAGCTTTGGAACAGCTGCGCGGCGCGGTCGATAACCGGACCGCAGCGCTCCGCCGCCAAGGGCAAGGTCGCCATCTCCGGATCGAGATGGCCGCGATGCATGTCGATCGCCACCGCCGCGGTGCGCTTGGGATCAAGCCGGATCATGGTCTCTCCTGTGTTGCCGCAAGGATGAAGCCGTTCGCCGCGGCGGGCAACGCCTCCCTGGCCATCCGGCCGATAGCGGCGTCGCACGCATTGGACCATATCGCGGTCATGATTGCTTCAGGAGCTGCTGCATGAGCGACCCCACCTCCGATCCGCTCGCGCTCTATTCCGACCGCCTCGCCGCGCTGGTCGAGACGGCCGCGCGCTGCGTCGTCGCTGTCCATGGCGGCGGGCGCCGATCGACGAGCGCCATCCATTGGCGCCCGGGCATCCTCGTCACTGCCGAGGAGGCGCTGGAGCGCGAGGACGACATCGCCGTCACGCTGCCCGACGGGCAGCGCCTCGCGGCGTCGCTCGTCGGGCGCGACCCGAGCACCGACGTCGCCGTGCTGCGCTTCCCGCCGGACGGCTTGCCGGTGGCGCAGCCCGGCGCGGCCGCCGCGCTCCGCCCTGGCCATCTCGTCCTCGCTATCGGCCGGCACGAGGGCGGGCCGATCGCCAGCCATGGCGTCGCCGGCTTCGTCGGTGGCGCCTGGCAGAGCCAGCGCGGCGGCACGATCGATCATCTGCTGCGCCTCGACCTCAACCTGAGCCCCGCCGCCGAGGGCGGCGCGCTCGTCGACACCGCCGGCCGCGTGCTCGGCATGACCGTGCTGGGCCCCAGGCGCCGGGCGCTGGCGATTCCGGCCTCGACCGTCGATCGCGCCGTCGACCAGCTGCTCGCCAAGGGCCATGTCGCCCGCGGCTATCTCGGCGCCGGCCTGCAGCGCGTGCGGGTCGGCGGCGATGCGGGCGAGCGCGGCGTGCTCGTCGTTGCCATCGATCCCGGCGGTCCCGCCGCGCGCGCCGGCCTGCTGGTCGGCGATGTCATCACCCGCTGGAACGGCGCCGCCGTGACGCGCGTGCGCGAGATCATGCGCCTGCTCAGCACCGACAGCGTCGACACGGCGGTCGAGCTCGGCCTGGTCCGTGGCGGCCAGCCGCTGACGCTTGGCATTACCATCGGCGAGCGCCCACTTAGGTAGGGCGGCGCCTCCGCCGCCTGGAACGAGAGCCGATGGTCGCCGTCGCCCTCTATGCCACCGATCCCGCGTCCCGCCGGCTCCTCGAGCGTCTGGCCGGCGAGCAGGCCGGCGTCACCATCGTCGGCACCGCCGACAGCCCCGGGGCGCTCGCGCGGCTCCTCGATCGGACTCAGGTCGAAGCGGTGCTCGCCGATGCGCGCCCGTTCTTGACGGCGCTGCTTGCCGCCGACCGACCGGACGCGGCAACGGCGGAGAACGGCGAGGCCGAGCCGAGCCTGACCCCGCGCGAAATCGAGGTGCTCGCCGCCATGGCCGACGGCGCCTCCAACAAGGTGATCGCGCGCCGGCTCGGCATCTCCTTCCACACCGCCAAGTTCCACGTCGCCTCGATCCTCGCCAAGCTCGACGCCGACAGCCGCACCGAGGCCGTCGCCCACGCCGCGCGGCTCGGCCTCGTGATGCTATGAGGGGGCGACGGCGCTTTACTAACTGAGCGCGCTCAGCACGGCCTCCGCCACTCGCGCGGGCTGGTCGAGGTCGGCCAAGTGGCCGGTGGCGGGGATGAGGGCCATGCTGGTCTTGCCGGCGATGCCTTTGGCAAAGCGCTCGGCATAGCTCGGCGAGAGCACCTTGTCGGCCGCGCCCCAGACGATGAGCGTCGCGCAGCGGATGCGATGCAGCCGCCGCTCGAGCCGCGTGTCGGCGAGCGGCCAGAGCAGCCGCGCGGCGGCCTCGCTGGCGCGGGTGGTGACGATCGACCATTCCTCCGCTGAGGTGCCCTCGGGCGGCGCCATGTGGTCGGTGTAGGTCTTCGGCTCCACGCAGAGCAGGCTCGGCAATGTTCCGGGCTTCTGTGCCCAGAGATCGGCGGGCGGTGCGCTCTTGTCGTAAAGGCCGAACGGCGCGATCAGCACCAGCCGCCGCACGAGGGCGGGCGACAGCGCGGCGATCTCCGCCGCGAGCGTGCCGCCGACGGACGCGCCGATCAGATCGGCGCCGGCGAGGCCCGCGCCCTCGACGAGGTCGAGCGTCGCCGCGACCCAATCGAGCGGCGTGTCCAGCCGGTCGTGGCCGGTCGCGCCGGGAAAGCCCGGCAGCGACGGCGCGACGACGCGATGGCGCTCGGCCAGCCGGTCGAGGAACGGCGTCCAGCGCGGCAAGCCGCCGAAGCCGGCGAGATAGAAGACCGGGCTGCCCCTGCCCTTCTCCCATACCCGGCACGGCGCGCCGTTGACCGCGACGCTGCGCTCGGCGAACCCGCTCACTCCGCCGCCTCCCGCGCCGGCGCTTGCGGCACGGCGCGCGCCGGCTTGGGCAGCGGCTTCGGCCACCAGCGGTCCTCCCATTCCTGCTTGAAGAGATCGCGCAGCTGCGGCATCACCTGCTCGGCGAAGAGGCGCGTGTTGTGGTTGGCGAGGTCGCGGCTCATGTTGCCGAATTGCTGCAGCACCATGAGATGGCCGACATTGAGATCGGTAGCGACTTCGCGCAGCTGCGCCGCCACCTCATCGGGCGAGCCGATGATGACGAAGCCCTTGGCGAGGATCTCGTCCCAGGTGGCGCCGCCCGACATCGTCGCGGCGCGCTGCGAGGCGAGCGCCACCTGCGAGGTGATGCGCGCGCGCTGCGTCGCCTCGCTGTTGTAGCCCGGCGGGTTGACGTAGCGGCTGTCGACATGGAGGCAGCGGCCGTAGAAATACTCCGCCGGCTCCTTGTAAAGCTTCATCGCCTCCTCGCGCGTCTGGGCGACGCCGACGAATTGCAGGAAGCCGGCGCGGTAGGGGTTGCGGTCCTTGCCGAGCCGCTCCATCTCGCGCCAGAAGCCCATCATGGTCTCGCGCCCGGCCTTGTAGCCGAAATACGAGAGATAGCAGTAGACGTAGTCCATGGCGGCGCACCACTGCCAGGTCTCGACCGAGCCGCCGCCAGGGATCCAGATCGGCGGACGCGGCTTTTGCACCGGGTGCGGCCAGGTATTGACGTAGCGCAGCTGGTTGAAGCGGCCGTTGAAGGCGAAGGTCTCGCGCCGCGTCCACGCCTCGAGGACGAGATCGTGCGCCTCGATATAGCGCGCGCGCAGCATGCTCGGGTTCTGGCCGTAGGCGAAGCAGGTGTCCATCGGCGTGCCGACCGGGAAGCCGGCGATGAGCCGCCCGCCGGAGATGCAGTCGATCATCGCCATCTCCTCGGCGACGCGCGTCGGCGGATTGTAGAGGGCGAGCGAGTTGCCGAGGACGCAGATCGCGGCATCGCTGGTGCGCCGCGCCAGCGCCGCGGCGATGAGGTTCGGCGACGGCATCAGCCCGTAGCCGTTGGCGTGATGCTCGTTGACGCAGATCGCATCGAAGCCCAGCGCCGCCGCGTATTCGAGCTCGTCCATGAACTCGTTGTAGAGCCGATGCGCCACGGTGGGGTCGAGCAGGCCGCTGTCGATGTCCACCCACACCGAATTGTGCCGCTCGCGGAAATCGTCGGGGAGCTCGGTATATGGCATGAGGTGGAACCACAAGAGCTTCATTTTGTCTCCTCCCGGACGCGCGTTTGCCCGATGTTCCGGTGAATCAGCCGCCGACGCAACATGTTCGTAAAGGGCCACAAAGAAAGCGCCTCATCCGGAGCCTGCCGAAGGACGCACGGTGCTCATGCAGCCGCCACGCTTGACCGCGGACAGCTCTGCTTAATCGCCGAGGGTTAGGAACGGAGCCACCATGCCATACGACCTGAAGATCACCGGCGGCAGCATCATCGACGGCACCGGGCAGCCGCGCTTCCAGGGCGATGTCGGCATCGCCGGCGGCAAGGTGGTGGCGCTGGGCCACGCGCCGGACGAGGCACGCGAGACGATCGACGCCAAGGGCCGCATCGTCGCGCCGGGCTTCGTCGACATCCACACGCATTACGACGCGCAAATCCTGTGGGACCGCATGCTCAGCATCTCGCCCTGGCACGGCGTCACCACGGTGGTGATGGGCAATTGCGGCTTCGGCGTCGCGCCGACGCGGCGGGCGCATCGCGACCTCATCATCCGCACGCTCGAGAAGGTCGAGGGCATGAGCGTCGCCGCGCTGCAGGCAGGCATGGGCGAAGAATGGGGCTTCGAGACCTTCGCGCAATACCTCGACACGATCGCCGCGCGCGGCACGGCGATCAATGTCGGCGCCATGATCGGCCATACCCCGTTGCGTCTCTATGTGATGGGCGAAGCATCGACCGAACGTCGGGCGACGACCGATGAAGTCCTGAGAATGCGCGGCCTGGTGCGCGAGGCGCTCGACGCCGGCGCGGTCGGCTTCGCCACCTCGAAATCACCGACCCATGTCGGCTATGGCGGCCGGCCGGTACCGAGCCGCGCCGCCGACTTTGCCGAGATCCGCGCGCTGGCGGGCGCGCTCGGCGAGGCCGGGCGCGGCGTGCTGCAGGCGACCACCGGCCAGGGCTTGCTGTTCGACGAGTTCGCACAGATCGCGCGCGAGACCGGCGCCAATGTGAGCTGGACCGCGCTGCTCGCCGGTCGCGCGCGCCAGGGCATCGACCACCGCCAGCAGCTCGCCCGCTCGCTGGAGCTCGCGGCGCAAGGCTATCGCATCTATCCGCAGGTGACGCCGCGGCCGCTCAATTTCGAGTTCCAGCTCAGCGAGCCCTTCGTCTTCGAGAGCATGTCGCTGTTCCGCCCGGTGTCGGCGGCCGATTTCGCCGGCAAGAAGCGGCTCTACGCCGATGCCGGCTTCCGCAAGGCGTTCCGCGACAAGATGGACACGGCGCCCGACGAGTTCGTACGCAGCTTCGGCGACACGCTGATCACCGAGTATCTGCCCGATCCCGCGCTCGACGAGCGGCCGTTGGCCGCGGTGGCGCGCGAGCGCGGCATGCACGCCATCGATCTCATGCTCGATCTCGGCCTCGCCACCGATCTCGCGGCGCGCTTCCGGATGCCCGTCGCCAATCACAACGAGGACGAGGTCGCGGAGCTGCTGCTCGATCCGCACATGGTGCTGGGCCTGAGCGACGCCGGCGCGCATGCCAGCCAGCTCTGCGATGCCTGCCAGGCGACATATCTGCTGGGCCGCTGGGTGCGCGAGAAGCAGGCGCTGAGCCTGGAGGAGGCCGTGCGCATGCTGACCTCGCGCCCGGCCGAGGTCTTCGGCATCGCCGACCGCGGCCGCCTCGCCGAGGGCTGGCCGGCCGATGTCGTGGTGTTCGACCCCGCCACCATCGGCGCGGGGCCGCTGCGCCGCATCCATGATTTCCCCGGCGGCGCCAACCGACTGGTCTCCGATGCCAGCGGCATCGACGCCGTCATCGTCAACGGCACGGTGCTCCGCCGCGATGGCAGCGACGCGCTCGATCCCGACGGCAAGCTGCCGGGCCAGCTGCTGCGCCACGGCCGTGCCGGCTGAAGGCGGGCGCCAGCGCCGCCATCATATTTCGGTAGGGGGGGTCGCCAGGCTCGCGACGCAAGGTTCAGTTCGTCCGCTATCCGTTGCGCGGCATGCTACTTCCAGGCCGGCTTGCCGAGATCGACCTGGTCGGAATTGGTGTAGGCGCCGGTAGCGG
>DASWFH010000233.1:0-2612 GCA_036394355.1 Allostellaceae bacterium
CGCCCGCAAGCGCTCGCGATGGGCGATGTAGATGCCGCTGGCGACGATGATGGCGGCGCCGCACCAGGTCCAGGCCGTCGGCACCGTGCCGAAGATGAAGAAGCCGGTGAGCGTCGACCAGATCATCTGGCTGTAGGAGAAGGGCGCCAGCAGCGAGGCGTCGCCGCGGGCGAGCCCGGCGATCAGCAGATATTGCCCGGCGGCGCTCAAGACGCCCATGAGCGCCATCAGCGCCCAGGCCGCCGCGCTCGGCGGCTGCCACACCAAAGGCAGCGCGGCGCTGCTCAGGGCGAAGCCGATCACGGTCGAGTAGAGCAGCGTCGTCACCGGCGGGTCGCCGCCGCGCATGCGCCGCGTCACGACCAGGCTCAACCCCCAGCACGCCGCCGACAGCAGCGGCAGCAGCGCCGCCCATCCCATCGCGCCCGAGCCCGGGCGCACCACGATGAGCACGCCGGCGAAGCCGGCGCTCACCGCCGCCCAGCGCCGCGGCCCCACCCGCTCGCCGAGCAGCGGGATCGACAGCGCCGTGACGAGCAGGGGCGAAGCGAAGCCGATCGCCGTGGCATCGGCGATCGGCAGCCGCGCCAGGCCGGCGATGAAGAGGAGCGCCGCGCCGAGCACGGTGACGCCGCGCGCCAGCTGCAGCCCGGGCCGCGCCGTCACGAGGGCGCGCGGGTGGCGCAGGACGAGCGGCGCCAGCATGGCGAGGATGGCGAGATAGCGTCCCCACACCACTTCGACGGGATCGTAGGTCGCGGCCAATATCTTCGACAGCGCATCCATGGCGCTGAACAGCGCGACGGCGAGCAGCACGAAAGCGATGGCGACGAAGGTCGGCGCGCCGTCGCCTCGGCGCTGTGCCGGCGAAGCGGAGACATGGGCCATGGCGGGAGGTGCGTCAGTTCCGGGCGTTGACCTTCTTAGGCGCGTCGCCGCGCCATTGCAATCGAGCGGCCGCCGGCGCGACACTAGGCGCCGCCGATCGCCCGATGCCTTCCGGAGGACATCATGGGTCTTAAAGACATCCTCGTGCATGTCGACGATGCCCGCGGCCACGAGGCGCGGCTGCGCATCGCCATCGAGCTCGCCCGCCGCAACGACGCCCGTCTCACTGGGCTGTTCATCATCGAGCCGGTCGATGTCGCCGCCTTCGGCGCGCCCACCGGCGCAGACGTCGCGGCGCTGGCGACGCTCGAAACCATCCAGGAGGAGCACCACGCTGCCCGGCGGGCGCTCGCCGACCGCCTGGCCGGCGACTTCCGCAGCGCCACCGAGCGCGCCGGCGTCGCCGCCGAATGGCGGCTCGTCGAGGGCGACGTCACCGACCTGGTGATCCTCAACGCGCGCTACGCCGATCTCGCCATCCTCGGCCAGATCGATCCCGAGAACCCCGGCGTCGGCGCGCCCCGCCCCGAGGCGGTGCTGCTGGCCAGCGGCCGGCCGATCCTGGTGGTGCCCTATATCGGCGCCGGCGAGACGGTCGGCCGCCGCGTCCTGGCGGCGTGGAACGCGAGCCGCGAGGCGGCGCGCGCGCTCAACGATGCGCTGCCGCTGCTCGAGGACGCCGAGACCGTGATCGTGCTTTCCGTCAACCCTGAGCGCGGCATCGCCGGCGAGGGCGACCTGCCGGCGGCCGACATCGCCCTCCATCTGGCGCGCCACGACATCAAGGCGGAAGCCGCCTACGCCGTCGCCGAGGATATCGGCGTCGGCGACGTATTGCTGTCGCGCGCCGCCGATCTCGGCAGCGATCTCCTGGTGATGGGCGGCTATGGCCACTCGCGCCTGCGCGAAGTGGTGCTGGGCGGCGCCACCCGCACCCTGCTCCGCCACATGACGCTGCCGGTGCTGCTGTCGCACTGACGCCGGCTCAGCCCCAGACGCGGTCAGCGAGGCGGACGACGAGGTCGAGCTTGCGCTGCTCGTCGTCGATGGTCACTGGATTGCCGGAGACGGCGCTGGCGAAGCCGCATTGCGGGCTGACCGCGAGGCGCTCGAGCGGCACATAGCTTGCCGCCTCGTCGACGCGGCGGCGCAGCGCGTCGATGTCCTCGAGGTCGCGCGTCTTGCTGCAGACGAGGCCGAGCACGGCGCCTTTCTCCTGCGGCAGGAAGCGCAGCGGCGAGAAGTCGCCGGCGCGCGGCGTGTCGTATTCGAGCAGGAAGAAATCGACCGCGGTTTCGGCGAAGACGCGCTCGGCCACCTCGTCGTAGCCGCCTTCGGCGAGCCATTTGCCCTTGAAATTGCCGCGGCACATGTGGAGCCCGGCGCGCACGCCGGCGGGCCGCCTCGCGACCGCCTGGTTGATGGCATCGATGTAGAGCCCGACCAGTTCCGCCGGGTCCTCGCCGCGCCGGCGCACCGTCTCGCGCACGGCGGGGTCGCACAGCATGGCGAGCGGGACTTCGTCGATCTGCACGTAAGTGCAGCCGAGGCCCGCGAGATCGCCGATCTCGTCGCGGTAGATGCGCGCGAGATCGGCGAAGAACGGCGCGGCGGCGTGATAGGCCGCGGGATCGAGTCCGGCCGCGCCGCGCCAGAAATGCATGGTCGGCGGCGACGGCAGCGTCACCTTGGGCGTGAGGCCCGTGCCCGAAGTCGCGTTCTTC
>DASWFH010000234.1:0-2422 GCA_036394355.1 Allostellaceae bacterium
CTGTCGCTAACAAGTCAAGTTGGCCGGTCTTCGTAACAAGTGAGTTGTCCGCTTCGTTCTTTCTTTGAGCCGGGGCATGCCCCGGCTCAAAGCCGCCGTCGTGGAAGCGTGTCACGCGGCTTTGGGTTGGGCCTCCCTAGGCGTGCCGTCCGGTCGATAGCGGCCGATGCAGCGCGGTCCGTAGAAGATGGCGACGGTATTGTCGGCATAGCGGCGAACCTGGACACTGGCTCTGACGAAGTGGGGACGCAGCGGACTCGGCTCGATCTGCAGGCGCAGCTTGCCGAAGACGACGGTGTTGTCATTGCCGACGATGCGCTCCTCGTGATGGCACAGGATCTCGGTCAGGTCGCTGCGCGTCCATGGCACGAAGGCGCTGGCGGGCTCGGCTGCCGCCACGGCGAAGCGCCGGTTGTGTGCGGGAAGGTAGACCTCGTTGAGGAACCGGTTGGCCGCCGCGATCGTCGCGATCCCGGCATCGGCGAGCTCCTTCACCAGGCGGTCCTGCAGCGTCTCGAACATGCGCTCGGAGCGGCCTCTTGCCTCCGGCGAATAGGCGGCAATGTGGCGGATGCCGAGCTGCGCCAGCGCACGGCCGACCTGGGTGAGCTTGGCCTTGTCGACGGGCTCGCCGGCCTTGGCCGTGTGGAAGTAGTGACTGCCGCGATCGGTGTAGAGCGCGCAGAAGAGGCCATACCGGCTGATGACCTCGTGGAGGCCGCGGAAGCTCGAGGCCGTGCCCTCTTCGTCGACGAAGAACCCCGAGTAAATCTCGCTCGTTGCATCGTCCATCGTGACGATGAGGTCGATCTGCCGGCCCAGCGCCGGCAGCCACAGATGGCGCGAGCCGTCCTGGTGAAGCATCATCCCAACCATCGGCCGGCGCGGTCGCTTCTTGCGGTGTGCCGAGCGCTTCACCGCCGGCCGCACCAGGCCCGCCGCCTGCAACACGCTCTTGGTCCAGCCGTAGCTCGCCATGAGACCGTGCCGGCTCTGCGCCCGCTCGTGGAAGTGCTTGACCGTCCAGTCCGCATAGCGCTCGCGATAAAGCGCCACCACGCGCGCAACTTCAGCAGCGCCGATCCGATGCGGGCTCGGCTTGCCGATCCGCCGGTCGACAAGCCCGTCCTCCCCCTCGGCCTCGTACCGGTCGCGCATCCGCCGAAACGTCCGCTCGCTCACCCCCAATGTCTCCGCCGCCTCCGCATAGCTCAGCCGCTCCGCCCGGCACCGCTCGTAAACCTCCAGGAACCGCATCTTCCGTAGCTCTCGCAAAAGTTCTGTCCGGTTCACCATCGCCCCCTCTTTTGGAGCGATTCTCAAACCGGACAGATCACTTGCTACAAAAACCGGACAGATGACCTGTTACCAACAGATATCGCTCATGCACCGAACGACGAGCGCCAGGCGGTCGCCACCGCGCTCGCCATCTCCTTCAGATCGGTCGGCGGCTTCTCGCCGGCGGTCACGCGCTTGATGGCGTCCTCGATTTGGTTTTCGGTGATCACGTGCTATCTCTGCCTTCCCTGTTGGCGGTACTGTTGGCGGTAAGGGCGCCGCTGCTCCGCCTTGGAGCTCCGCGATCGGTTCGGGAAGGTGGCAGAGATCTTCATGGATGACTTCGTGCTGCGCGCCGTGCTGGCCGGGCTTGGCGTCGCCGCGGTGGCGGGGCCGCTCGGCTCTTTCGTGGTGTGGCGGCGCATGGCCTATTTCGGCGACACGCTCGCGCATTCGGCGCTGCTCGGCGTGGCGCTCGGCATTCTGCTGGGGGTCAATCTCAACCTTGCGGTGGTCGCCCTCTGCATCGCGCTGGCGCTGCTGCTCGTCGCGCTGCAACACCAACGCCGCCTTCCCGGCGACACGCTGCTCGGCATCATGTCGCACAGCGCGCTGTCGCTCGG
Organism: Allostellaceae bacterium; assembly: GCA_036394355.1. Classification (GTDB taxonomy): domain Bacteria; phylum Pseudomonadota; class Alphaproteobacteria; order ATCC43930; family CGMCC-115725; genus DAHUYF01. Next base: position 1,902 of record DASWFH010000234.1, read on the forward strand.
CCTCATAGCCTTCGCCTTTCTCCAAACCGTGCGCGTCGACCTCATGGCCTATCTCTTCGGCGACATCCTCGCGGTGACGCCGGCCGACCTCGCCTGGATCTATGGCGGCGGCGCGATGACGCTCGTCGCCCTGGTCGCGCTGTGGCGACCGCTGCTGGCGATCACCGTCCATGAGGAGCTGGCGCAGGTCGAGGGCGTCAACGTGCCGGCGACGCGGCTTGCCTTCATGCTGCTGGTGGCGCTGGTCATTGCCGTGGCGATGAAGGTGGTGGGCATCCTGCTCATCACTTCGCTCCTCATCCTGCCGGCGGCGGCGGCGCGCCGCTTCTCCCGCACGCCCGAGGCGATGGCGGCGCTCGCTGCCGTCTCGGGCGCGATCGCCGTGTTCGGTGGCGTCGCCGCCTCGCTGCGCTGGGACTTGCCGACCGGCCCGGCCATCGTGCTCAGCGGCAGCCTGCTCTTCGCCCTGTCGCTGGCATGGCCGCGGCGGCTATCCTTGGCGCGATGAGCGATCAACGCCT
>DASWFH010000235.1:0-3999 GCA_036394355.1 Allostellaceae bacterium
AAGATCAGCATGATCGGCAACGATTTGAGCCTCGACGACGGCATCGGCACCTGCGGCAAGAACGGCCAGGGCGTGCCGGTCGGCGTCGGCCAGCCGACCCTGCGCATGGACGGGCTCACGGTCGGCGGCACCGCGGCATGACCGCTGGGCGGGCCGTGGCTCGCGCCGCGACGCTCGCCGGAGCGCTCAGCTTACTCTTCGTCGTCGCAGTGCCTGTCCGCGCCTGCGAGCTGGCCACCGCGCCGACGACGCGCTGGAACGTAGCGCGGGCGAACGGCGCCGCGTGGCTCGAAACGCCCTGCGGCGAGCGGTTCTTCTCGGTCGGCGTCAATGTCGTCGACGGCGGCATCTCCGGCGCCAGGCTGGCGCGGCCGCACTACGACTGGCATGCCAGCGCATCGAGCCTCCAGGATTGGCTCGGCCAAACGCGCGAGCGTCTCGGCGCTTGGGGGTTCAACTCGGCCGGCGCCTGGTCGTTGCCGCCGCGCTCCACCAAGCCGATCCGGAGGCGCTTTTTCTCGGCGACCGGCTGCCGATTTATTACGACCCGATGGCGGTGAAAGCCGAGGCGCGCCACGTCGACATCATCGCCACCAACTACAATGTCGACAGCCCCGAAGGTTGGATTGCCCCCTATTATTTCGATGGGCTGAGACGTCTCTCCGGCGGCAAGCCGGTGCTCATCTCCGAATGGTTCTACGCCGCGCACGAGAACCGCACGGGCAACCGCAACAACGGCCATCTCATGACGGTCGAGACGCAGGAGGAGCGCGCGCGCGGCGCGGCAGCGGCGGCGGCGAATTTCGCCGACGTGCCGGAAATCCTCGGCCTTCACTGGTTCCAGTTTTACGATTACCCGTTGGGCGGGCGCGGCGACGCCGAGGACTACAATTTCGGCCTCGTCGACATCCACGACCGCGCCTATGAGGAGCTGGTCGGCGCACTCGGTACCGCCAATCGGCGCTTGGCGGAGATCCATGCCGCGGCCCAGCCGGCACCGCGCCCGAAGCTGGCGCGTTTCGTCGTACCGCACGCCGTGATCGATCCGGCGCATGCCTCGCTCGTCGACTGGCCGAAGCCGGCTGCGCTCCTGCCGCCCCTAAAGGCGGCGCCGGGCGAGGTGCCGTTCGGCGAAGCCTATCTGTCGTGGAGCGAGCAGGGGCTCGCATTCGCCACCATCGGCCAGGACTATTACGATCTCGACCTGCTGGCCTATGATGGCGCCTTCCCGCTCGGCGAGGCCTATCAGCTCGAGCTCGACGTCGATGCCGGCGGCGGCCCACGCCGCTTCACCCTCTATTTCATCCCGCCGCGCACCAAGGAGAAGGGCCAGGACCATCCGCTGATGGCAGCGCAGCTATGCCACGGCGCGCTGGCCGAGCATGCAGGCAACGGATGCGCCGCCGTGCCCGGCGGCGAGGCGTATTATTTCGGCGCCGACCAGCCGCGCATCGCCGCCGAGGCCCTGCTGCCGTGGACCGCGCTCGGAGTCGAGGGCCCGCCCGGCGATGGGCGGATCAAAATCGAGGTCTCGGCCTCGGCTTGGTATCACTCGCGCTGGATGTCGCTCACGGGACTACCGCCGGCCAAAGGCTCGGCGAGCCCGCGGCGCTGGATCGAGATGCGGCTCGGCGGGGCCAGCCCAAGCCTCTGACCCGAAAGAGGGCGCCCCGCATCTGGGGGGACAGGATGCGGGGCGCGTGGAGACAAGTCAGCAGCCTCTTCGTGACTGCGAGCTACGAACGCTGAGGCTGCGCCGCGGTTCCATGACAAGCACGCCCCGGGCGAAGCGCGAAGAGGTGCGCGCCCGCCCACCCGTCAGTACGCCTCTTCCTTGAAAACCGGCTCGATGCGGCGCTGCCAGCGCGTCTCGTACCGCGTCAGCAGATCCTCGGCCGGGGTGCGCCCGGAGGCAGCGATCTCGGCCAGCGTTTCGAGGAAATGGCTTTCATCCTGGCCGCCGCCATCGCGCTTGGCCCTGCGGCGCAAGCCGTCGCGGGCAAACTCGACGACGGCGACGGCGACATCCTGCAACGTGCCGCCGCGGAACGGCGTCTTGAGCCCGCGTTTCGGCACCTCCGTGCGAAGGAATTCGCGCTCCGCCTGGGTCCAGTCGGCGACGAGACCGGACGCCGCGTCGAGCGCCGCGGCGTCGTAAAGCAGCCCGACCCATAGCGCCGGCAGCGCGCACAAGCGGCGCCACGGCCCGCTGTCGGCGCCGCGCATCTCGAGGTACCGCTTGAGGCGGACTTCGGGAAAGGCCGTGGTGAGGTGATCGTTCCAGTCGGCGGCGGTAGGCCGCTCGCCCGGCAATGCGGGCAAGCGACCCTGGAGGAAGTCGCGGAAGGATTGCCCCGCCACATCGATGTAGCGGCCGTCGCGGTAGACGAAATACATGGGCACGTCGAGCATGTAGTCGACATAGCGCTCGAAACCGAAACCATCCTCGAAGACGAAGGGCAGCATGCCCGTCCGGTCGGGATCGACATCGGTCCAGACATGGCTGCGATAGCTGAGATAGCCGTTGGGCTTGCCTTCGACGAAAGGCGAGTTGGCGAACAGCGCGGCGGCGACCGGCTGGAGCGCCAGGCCGGTGCGGAACTTGCGCACCATGTCCGCCTCGGACTCGAAATCGAGGTTCACCTGGACGGTACAGGTACGCAGCATCATGTCGAGGCCGAGTTTGCCCTTCTTCGGCATGTAGCGGCGCATCACGGCATAGCGCCCCTTGGGCATCCATGGCACGTCCTCGCGCCGCGCCGTCGGATGAAAGCCCATGGCGAGCAAGCCGAGGCCGAGCTCGCCGGCCACCGTGAGCACCTGGCGCAGGTGCTCGTGCACCTCGCCGCAGGTCTGGTGCAGGCTTTCGACCGGCGCGCCCGAAAGCTCGAATTGCCCGCCCGGCTCGAGCGAAATCGCGCCGCCCTTGTCGTTGCTGAGGCCGATGAGATTGCCGGCATCGAGCACCGGCTGCCAGCCGAAGCGGCTGAGCCCCTGCAGCAGCGCGCGGATGCCGTCCGGACCGTCATAGGGGACCGGTTTGCGGTCCTTCAGGCGGAAGACGAATTTCTCGTGCTCCGTGCCGATGCGCCAGGCCGCACGCGGCTTGCCGCCAGCCGCCAGATATTCGACGAGCTGTCGCTTGTCGGTGAGCGGCGCACCGCCGGAAGGCGATGGAGACGACATGGCGCTGGCGCTGGCTCCCGATCCCCTGAAAGGCTCTTTTGATCAGCGTGAGGTTAACGCTGGCGCGTTGCCTGCCAATCGCCGACCAGCGCCTGGAAGGCTGCGAGCGCCGCGAGCGCCGCCGTATCGGCACGCAGCACGCGCGGTCCCAGACCGACGGCGCAAACAAACGGGAGTTTCTTGAGGGCGTCAAGTTCCGTTTGGGTGAAGCCCCCTTCCGGCCCGGTGAGCACCGCCCAGGGACCCGGCGGCGCGCCGCGCAGCGACTCGGCGATCGGCGGCGCCGTCCCGCTTTCATCGCATAGCAGCAATCGCCGTTCCGCGGGCCAGCGCGCCAGCAACCGCGCGAGCGGCTCGGGCTCGCGCAGCGTCGGCACGGTCAATCGCTCGGTCTGCTCCGCCGCCTCCACCGCATTTGCCCGCAGCCTGTCGAGGTTGACGCGCTCGACGATGGTGCGCTCGGTATAGACAGGCCGCAGCTCGCTCACGCCGAGCTCGGTCGCCTTCTCCACCAGGAAATCGATGCGCGCCCGCTTGATCGGCGCGAAGGCGAGCCAGAGATCGCCCTCACGCGCCTGCGGCCGGCGTTGCTCCGAGAGCGCCACCGAGCACCAACCCTTGCCGATGCCGTCGATGCGCCCGAGCCATTCGCCGTCACGGCCGTTGAAAAGGGCCACCGCGTCGCCTGGCGTCAGCCGCAGCACCGCTTTGACGTAATGCGCCTGCGACGGATCCAGCCCGATCGACAATCCGCCGGCGAGATCGGTCGCGACATGAAGACGGGTGTTGACGGTCGTCATCGACAAGCTTGGC
>DASWFH010000236.1:0-4552 GCA_036394355.1 Allostellaceae bacterium
CGAGCAACTCATCGCGCAGCGCTACCCGATCTACGCCCAGGCCGACATCACCATCGACAGCGTCGACGGCCCGCCCGAGGCGACGCTGGAGCGTGTGATGGCGGCGCTGGCCGCGCAGCTCGGCGCCGCGAGCGAGCGGCAGGCGGCGCCATGAGCGAGCCGCGCCGCCTCAGTGTCGCGCTCGATCGCGGCAGCTACGACATCGTCATCGGCCGCGGCCTGCTCGACGAGGCCGGCGCGCTGATGCGGCCGGTCCTGCGCGCGCGGCGCGCCATCATCGTCACCGACGAGCATGTGGCGAAGCTGCACCTGCCGCGCCTGGCCGCCGGCCTCGCCGCCGGCGGCATCGCCTGTGAGAGCGTGGTGCTGCCGGCCGGCGAGGCGACCAAGGATTTCGCCCATTTTGCCAAGCTGTGCCAGGACATCCTCGCGCTCGGCATCGAGCGCTCGACCGCGTTGGTCGCGCTGGGCGGCGGCGTCGTCGGCGATGTTACCGGCTTCGCCGCGGCGACGCTCCTGCGCGGCATCGACTGCGTGCAGGTGCCGACCACGCTCCTCGCCCAGGTCGACAGCTCCGTCGGCGGCAAGACGGCGATCGACACGCCGCAAGGCAAGAATCTCGTCGGCGCGTTCCACCAGCCGGTGCTGGTGCTCGCCGATGTCGACATGCTCGCGACGCTGCCGCGGCGCGAGCTGCTCTCGGGCTATGCCGAGGTCGTGAAATACGGGCTGATCCGCGACCGCGGCTTCTACGAGTGGCTCGAATCGCAAGGCCCGGCGCTGCTGGCGGGCGACGCCGCGGTGATGCCCGAGACGGTGTTGCGCAGCTGCGCCGCCAAGGCCGCGATCGTCGCCGCCGACGAGCGCGAGAGCGGCAAGCGCGCGCTGCTCAATTTCGGCCATACCTTTGGCCATGCGCTCGAGGCTGCGAGCGGCTTCAGCCAGGCGCTGCTGCATGGCGAGGCGGTGGCCGTCGGCATGCAGCTCGCCTTCGACCTTTCGGCGCGGCTGGGCTTCTGCCCGCCCGCGGTCGCGGCACGGGTGCGCCGGCATCTCGCGGCCATGGGCCTGCCCACCGAGATCGCGCCCGCCGCCGGCGCTGCGCTCTCCGCCGCGACGCTGCTCGCGCATATGCGCAAGGACAAGAAGGTCAAGGATGGGCGCGTCACGCTCATCCTCGCGCGCGACATCGGCGACGCCTTCATCTGCGGCGATGTCGCGCCGGCGCAGCTCGAGAGCTTCCTCGCCGCCGCCGCGCGCGGCCCGAACGCGCGCCAGCCGGCGCATCCCTGAAAACCGCTGTTCATCGAGGCGAGACCGACGCCATGCCGCTTTCCCCGCCTGCCGCTTCGCGCGAGCACATCCACACCCGCGCGGTCGAATGCCGCGGCTATCGCCGCGACGACGGCTTGTGGGACATCGAGGGCCACATCACCGACATCAAGACCTACGCCTTCGGCAATCATTTCCGCGGCGAGATCGCGCCGGGAGCGCCGGTGCACGACATGTGGCTGCGCCTCACCGTCGACGACAAGCTCGTCATCCACGCGGTCGAGGCGGCGACCGACGCGAGCCCTTACGCCGTCTGCCCTAACGTCGTGCCCAATTTCCAGCGCTTGAAGGGCCTGCGCATCTACCCGGGCTTCCAGAAGCAGGTGCGCGACCTGCTGGGCGGGACCGCGGGCTGCACCCATCTCGTCGAGCTGCTCGGGCCCCTCGCCACGACGGCGTACCAGACGATCTTTCCTTATCGCGAGCGACAACGGTCGGAGTCGCCCGCCGCGCGCGAGCCACCGGACAAGCCGCGCCGCAAGCCGCGGCTCATCGACAGCTGCCATGCCTTCGCCGGCGACGGCGAAGTGGTGAAGCGCTACTGGCCGGAATTCTATACCGGGAGCTGATGCTTGGCTTGCCGCCGGACTTGACTCTGTAACAGAATGTATGTTTGCGTATCAGTTTGTGAGCGTGCGATATTCTGCGAACTTGAAGGTTGATCGTGGCTACTTACCGGTTCTACTTGCTCAATCATGGCGACCACATCACGAAAGTCCACATCGCCGAGTGTGCCGGTGTGGACGACATTCAGCAGACGGCGCTTTCATTGCTGGTGGAGCATGAAGTAGCCGCCGCCGTCGAGGTATGGGAGCGGGATAAGCTCGTCTCGCGCACCGACCGCCCGAAACGCGACCCCGTCACCTCCGCCGCTTGAAGAGCAATCCGAACGGGTGAGTGGCGACACAAGCCGGGTCGTGCTGACCCGGCGCTGCGAGGCTATGGTGCGGTTCTTGGCTCGCACACTGCTTGTCGAAGACGATCCGGACGTGCGCCCGCTGCCGGAGCACATCTTGCTTGTCGAGGGTCATCACGTCGCGGCGACAATCTCGACGACACGCCCATGATCGCCGCGGTGCGGTCTCGACCAAGCTCGTTGAGAAATGGGATGCGGCAGAGTTCGCGCCCAAGGGCGACGTGGTGGTGCCGTTCCCCAAGGTGGGTTAGAGTTTTTCCGGTGGCTTTCCCGTTGCGGAAAACAGCGCCGAAACCGCCAGCTTTTCTGCCGTTTGGAAGTAGTGCAGGAGGTAGACTCGGATAGCTGCGGTCAGGCTCGATTCGACGCGCTGGCGCTCGATCTCCGTCACCAATTCGTTGAGCGGCTTGTGTTCGCGCTGGCAAATTTGCTGCAGCGCCTCCCACATCGCCGGCTCGAGCCGGATGCTGGTGCGGTGGCCCGCCACGGTCACGTTGCGATTGAGCAGGGTCGAGGCCGATTTGGCCGTTTCGGCCGCACCTTGGCGGGGGGTCGGGTGGGCGGCATCGCGCTGCATCCGAAAATAATTGTTAGCGCAATTCGCGCAATATGCAATCCTTTCGAGAAAAATCGCATACCCGACAATCCGCAGTTGCAACAATATTTCGCCAGCTTCCCGGCCGACGCGGCGCCAGGGTCAGCGGCCGGAATCCTCTTCCGGCGTCAGCGTGGCGAGGGCGAGCGCGTGGATGGGCCCCGCCATTTCCTCGGCCAGGAGCGCGTAGACGCGGCGCTGGCGCGCGACGCGGCCGGCGCCGGCAAAGGCCGCCGAGACGATCTCGACGTGAAAATGAGTCTCGCCCTCCGGGCGCGCCCCCGCATGACCGGCGTGGCGATGGGAGTCGTCGCGGATGACGAGCCGCGTCGGCTGCAGCGCGGCGGTGAGCTTGGCGCGAATACGGTCGGCGACGCGCATGCGCTTGAAGCTGAAGAGCGGCGATGGCCGTGTCAAGCCGCGGGGTCGGTCGCAGGGATTCGGTCGCAGGGATATTGCCGGCGATGCCTCGGGCGCTTCCCTAACATGCGGTAAACGGCGGCTGCGCCGCAGCGCTTGTCAGCGCTGGCGGCTCACACCATACTTATGCCATGCCACGAGCCAGCATCGAAGCCAGTGCCGGCCTGTCCGAGGCGGCGGCGGGGGCGCGGCTGTGCGACCACCCCGGCTGCGCCGGAACCGGCGACTATCGCGCGCCGCGCTCGCGCGACCGGCTGGACATGTTCTACTGGTTTTGCCTCGACCACGTGCGCGACTACAATGCGCGGTGGAACTATTACGCCGGCATGAGCGCGTCGGAGATCGAGGCGGAGATCCGGAACGACGCGGTGTGGCAGCGTCCTACCTGGCCGCTCGGCAGCCGCATCGGCGTCCGCTTCGACACGCGCTGGCGCGATTACGGCATGTTCGGGCTCGAGGACGAGGACGCGCCGGGCGAGCGCGCGCGCAAGCGGCCCCTCACCGAGCAGGAGCAAGCGCTCGCCGTGTTCGATCTCGCGCAGCCCTGCACCGTCGGCGAGCTCAAGGCGCGCTACAAGGAGCTGGTGAAGCTGCACCATCCCGACGCCCATGGCGGCGATCGCGAGGCCGAGGAGCGGCTGAAGGTCATCAACCAGGCCTATTCGACCCTCAAGGCGAGTTATTTTCCGTCCGGGTGACGACGCGGCCGGACGGCGACGCGACTTTCCCCTCCACTACGACCGATTATCCTTATGGCTTCGGCACCAGGCACCACCGGCACGGCTGACACACCGATCGACCGGCCCGACATCACCGTTTCCGTGCGGCAGACCTTCGGCTTGGACAGCGACATGCAGGTCCCGGCGTTCAGCCGGCCCGACGACCATGTCCCGACGCTAGACGAGGCCTATCGCTTCGATCACGACACCACGCTCGCCATCCTCGCCGGCTTCGCCTACAACCGCCGCGTCCTCGTCCAGGGCTATCACGGCACCGGCAAGTCGACCCACATCGAGCAGGTGGCGGCGCGGCTCAACTGGCCGTGCATCCGCGTCAATCTCGACAGCCACATCAGCCGCATCGATCTGGTCGGCAAGGACGCCATCGTGCTGCGCGACGGCAAGCAGGTGACGGAGTATCGCGAGGGGCTGCTGCCCTGGGCGCTGCAGCACCCGACCGCGCTGTGCTTCGATGAATACGATGCCGGTCGGCCCGACGTGATGTTCGTCATCCAGCGCGTGCTCGAGGTCGAAGGCAAGCTCACGCTGCTCGACCAGAACCGCGTCATC
>DASWFH010000237.1:0-3993 GCA_036394355.1 Allostellaceae bacterium
CGCTCGGTCGGCGGACCGGTGGGTCCCGGCCTTCGCCGGGATGACAGTTTGGTGTGAATTTTAGGCTACGCATTTCCCCCCGTCAGGCTCGTCGAGGGCAAAGCCGTGCGCTTTGAGCCAGGTCGCAAAGCCGATCCCCTCGGGGGTCATCGCCTGGCGCGCCTTGTCCTCCGACCAGCCGTAGAAATCGGCAGTGCCGAAGCGCTCGGGCGCGCGCTGGCGGTCGGCGAGCACGCCGGCGATCGCGCTCTCGATCGCTGCCGCCGCTTCCGTCTCGCCGAAATGCGCCAGCATCATCGCGCCCGACCAGATCTGGCCGATCGGGTTGGCGACACCCTTGCCGGCGATATCCGGCGCCGAGCCGTGCACCGGCTCGAACATCGAGGGAAACGCCCGCTCGGGATTGATGTTGGCGGAGGGCGCGATGCCGATCGAGCCGACCACGGCCGGCCCCAGATCCGACAGGATGTCGCCGAACAGGTTCGAGCCCACCACCACGTCGAACCAATGCGGGTTGCGCACGAAATGCGCCGTCAGGATATCGATGTGGTACTGGTCGGTGCGGATCTGCGGATAGTCCTTGGCGATGGCGGCGAAGCGCTCGTCCCAATAGGGCATGGTGTGGATGATGCCGTTCGACTTGGTCGCGGAGGTCACGTGCTTCTTGCGCTTGGCCGCGAGCTCGAAGGCATAGCGCATGATGCGGTCGCAGCCGGTGCGGGTGAAGACGGTCTGCTGCATCGCCATCTCCATCGCCGTGCCCGGATAGAGGCGGCCGCCGATCTCGGAGTACTCGCCTTCATTGTTCTCGCGCACGACGTAGAAATCGATGTCGCCGGGCTTGCGGTCCCTGAGCGGCGATTCGACGCCGGCCAGCAGCCGCACCGGCCGCAGATTGACGTATTGCTGGAAGTTGCGGCGGATCGGGATCAGCAACCCCCACAACGAGATGTGGTCGGGCACGCCGGGATATCCGACCGCGCCGAGGAAGATGCCGTCCATGCCCTTGATCTGATCGAGCCCGTCCTTCGGCATCATCGCGCCGGTCTTGGCGAAGCGCTCGCAGCTCCAATCGTAGTGCCGCCATTTGAGCGCGAAGCCGTAGCGGCGCGCCGCGGCCTCGAGCACGCGCATGCCTTCCGGCACGACTTCCTTGCCGATCCCGTCGCCGGGGATGACGGCGACCTCGTAAGTCTTGGCCACGACAGCGTCTCCTTGGCTTGCGGCCGGCACGATAGCCGAGCCAAGACGCCGCGCCTAGGGCGTGCCCCATGAACGGGCAAAGCGCCCCGCGGCGGCACACGGATCATCCACCGCCTGACTTGTCTCCAGGATGGGAGGCCGTGACCGGCTGCGCGGTTTTGATGGCAGGCGTCCCGGCCCACAGCCTGTCGCCATCGCAGCGCGCGCCGTCGGCGAGTGCCGCGGCGTCCAGGAAGCCCAGAATGCAGCCGCCGAAGGCACGGGCGAATTGCGGCGTGGCGGCGGCCCAATGCGTGGTCAGGCGCGCCGGTTGGTCGATCACCACGGAGGGCAGCTTGCGCGCGCTCAGAATGTCGCGGGAGCGCTCGCCGCGCCCGCCCGGATCAAATTCATCCCCGTGGAAATAGAAGATCATGACCCGCGCCCGCCGCACCTGCTCCAGCAGCGCGTAGAGCTCCGTCGCGTTGCTGCGCCAAGTGTCATAGAAATCCGCGAAGCTGCCGTAGGCGGCAGGCGCCGTGGCGACGATGGCATCGACCTCGTCGCTGGCATCCGCCGCCATCAGCGAGAGGAAAGCGCCGAAGGATTGTCCGGCGAGCGCCACCTGGCGATAGCCCTGTCGCTTCAGCTCATGCACCTCGTCGACCAGCGCTCGCGTGCTGCCCTGCAAGGTGTCGCTCGCATGCAGGCGGTTGAAGCGGAACGTATCCCATCCGCCGTCGCTAAGCGTCGTCATGTAGGGCGGTGTGGGCGCCTGGAAATCTTCGGCGTCGACCGAGCGGCCATGGCTCCAGATGACCGCACCCGTCGCCCTCTCCGGACCGAGCGCGGCGCGGCCGGGATCACAAGGATCGAGCCACAGCTCGGCCGCTGCAGCCGCGCCGCTCCACAAACCGATCACGCCGATCACGGCAGCGGCCAGCACGGTCGTTCGGCGTGCAAGCACGCCTCTGCTCAAGAAGCCGACCGGGAAAGCCGCGTACACCGGGAGTGTCGGTTTAGTCATCTTGGCATGCTCAAGTGCTAGAGTGAGTGCCGGGCGCAGCAAGCGGATCGGCAACGGTCAAATAGAAACAAGATTCATGCCAAAGGCGGTGCCGAGCGGCGACTCGGGCCTGGATGCGATCCGAAGACGGTGTTTTGATCAAAGATTGTCCAGAGGACGCCCCGCCCGCTCAAATTTTGAGCGCCGCTTCGCAACTCAGGGATTTGCCTCAGGCGAGGCAAATATCGCAATCGGCCGCACGGGAGACACGCTGGACGCTACAATGGCAGCCGGCCTGTGTAGGGACGCGCCGAAAGGCGCGCGACGTTGAGGCGAGCCGAGCTTCGTAGGAAAGCCATGCCCTACTTCGTGAAACGCACATCGCAGACCGGCGTGCCGCTGCCCCATCCGGTGGCGTACCGGAGGCCGTCCGACGCGATGAAATACTGCTGCGCGGCGCTTGGGTCCGGTGTGGCCACCGGCATCCAGAATATTTGGATTGAAGACGAGAATGGTACCTGCATAGCCGACCGGGCAAAGATCGTGGAGTTTTGCCGCCGGCACGGGCAGAGACCTGTAGACTAAACGGTGATCGCGCCCTCGAGATAGAGCACGCAGCGCCCGGCGATGATGACTCGGTCGTCCTCGATCGTGCAGGTGAGATCGCCGCCGCGCGGCGAGATTTGCCGTGCCGTGAGCGTCTTCTTGCCCAGCCGCGCCGACCAATAGGGCGCAAGCGTGCAGTGTGACGAGCCGGTGACGGGATCCTCGGCGATGCCTTGCGCCGGCGCGAAGAAGCGCGACACGAAATCGACGCCGCCCCGTCCGGGCGCGGTGACGATCACGGCGAAGCGGTCGAGCCGTGCCAGCACGGCGAAATCGGGCGCCAGCGCCGCCACCTCCTCAGGCTGCTCGTAGACCGCGAGATAATCGCGCGCCGCCAGGACCGCGGCCGGTGCCTTGCCGAGCGCGGCCGTGAGCGCCGCCGACGCCGTGACCGGCCCGGCCGGGCGCGACGGAAAGTCCATGGCGAGCGCGTCGCCCTGGCGCTTCACGCGGAGCGTGCCCGCCCTGAGCGTGCGGAAGGCCACCTCGGCGCGGCGCGGCTCCAGCCGCTGCAAGATCACATAGGCCGAGGCGAGCGTGGCGTGGCCGCAGAGATCGACCTCGACGGCCGGCGTGAACCAGCGCAACGCATAGCCCTCGCCCTCGGGCACGAAGAAGGCGGTTTCCGCCAGGTTGTTCTCCGCCGCGATCGCCTGCATGGTCTGGTCCGGCAGCCATTGCTCGAGCGGCACGATCGCGGCGGGATTGCCGCCGAACAGCCGGTCGGTGAAGGCGTCGACTTGATAGATCGGCAGGCGCATTTGCTCTCTCGCAGGCTGAGGCTCGTCAGCGAGAAAGGTAGCGCGCCCCGCTAGGGTTCGTCGACCATGGTGTGCGCGTGGTTCAACGGCCCGTGGCCCTGGCCGTAGCCCGGCGCCGTGCGGATGGCCTGCTGCACGAAGGCATGGGCGCGGGCGATGGCGGCGCGCGGCGCCATGCCCTGCGCCAGCCCGGTGGCGATCGCCGAGGCGAGCGTGCAGCCGGTGCCGTGCGTGTGGCGCGTGTCGATGCGCGGGATCTCCAGCACCCAGCTTTCTTCACCCTCGACCACGACATCGCGGACCGTGTTGCCCGGGAGATGCCCGCCTTTGAGCATGACGAGTTTGGCGCCGAGCGCGGCGAGCGCCGCCGCCGCGTTGTGCATGTCGCCCGGGCCGATGCGCCGGCCGAGCAGCGCCTCGGCCTCGGGAATGTTGGGC
>DASWFH010000238.1:0-39004 GCA_036394355.1 Allostellaceae bacterium
GAGCGTGTAGCGTTGCGCCTCCGGCAGGGCGTCGGCAGCGGCGTTGCGCAGAATGTCGAAGCCCTCGGCATAGGCCTGCATCAGCCCGTATTCGATGCCGTTATGGACCATCTTGACGAAATGACCGGCGCCGTTGGGCCCACAATGCATATAGCCGCGCTGGACGCGAGGATCGCGCCCCTCGCGACCAGGGGTGAGCGGAATCCCGCCCGCTCCCGGCGCCAGAGCGGCGAAGATCGGATCGAGACGATTGACCACTTCCTTGCCGCCGCCGATCATCATGCAATAGCCGCGCTCCAACCCCCAAACGCCGCCGCTGGTGCCGACATCGACATAGTGAATGCCCTTTTGCCACAACAGGGCGGCGCGTCGGATATCGTCCTTGTAGAAGGAGTTGCCGCCATCGACGATGACATCGCCCGGGCTCAGCAGCCCGGCAAGCTTCATCACCGTCTGCTCGGTGATCTCGCCCGCCGGCAGCATCAGCCAGAGGGCGCGCGGCGCCTCCAGCTTGCCGACGAGATCGTCGAGGCTGGACGCCCCTCGGCTCTCGCGCGCGAGAGCCGAGATCGCAGCGGGATTCTGATCGAACACGATGCAGTGATGGCCCTGCTGCGCGAGCCGCCGCACGATGTTGCCGCCCATCCGCCCGAGACCGATCACGCCGAGCTGCATCGTCCAGATCCTCCTCGAGGGTCACGCCAGAATCCGGCGGATCGTTTCCGTTAGCGTGGCGAGCCCGGCTGCGACATCCGCGCCGAGATGAACGCGCAACGCGCGCCGGCCGCGTTCGGCAAGCACGTCGAAATCGCCGCGCGCCTGCGCCGCCTTGACGATGCCGAAGCTGTATTTCTGGCCGGGCACCGGCAGATCCTGTGCATCGTCGCAGGTGATCTGCAGGAAGACGCCAGTCGGCGGGCCGCCCTTGTAGGCCTGCCCCGTCGAATGCAGGAAGCGCGGCCCGAAGCCGACGCAGGTCGCGACTCGCTTCTTGTCGCGAATCGTCGTGCGCATCTCTTGCAGCGCCTCCCGGTGGCGGGCGTTGCGCTCGATATAGGCGAGCAGCGCGGCGTAGTCGCCGGGTCTGAGCCGCGCCAGATGAGTCCGCAGCACGCTGGCGAGGCTTGCCTCCTTGGCGACACCCACGAGCGCGTCCGCATTCCGGCCATCAGCGAAGAGCTTGATCCCGCCATCTTGCCAGATCGGAATTTCCGGCGGCAAGTGACCGGTCTTCTCAAAGGCCGTGGTGAGCTCGCGCGTCTTGACCTTGCTCGCCTCGACGTCGGGCTGATCGAAGGGGTTGATGCCGATGACGGCGCCGGCCACCGCCGTAGCGAACTCCCAACGGAAGAATTCTTGCCCGATATGGTAGCGGTCGCCGAGGATGATGCGCACGACCGGATGGCCCGCCCGTTCGAGCGCGACGAGCGCCTCCTGCTGTGCCGCATCTTGCTCGTGGGCGAGGCGCATATGCACGAACAGGCGGTCCTGGCCATAGACGTCGGGCGGGCCGAGCGGCTCTTGGTGGACAGGGATCAGGCCGCGGCCGTGCTTGCCCGTCGATTCCGCGATGAGCTGCTCGAGCCAAGCGCCGAAATCGGCGATCCCCGGCGAGGTCAGGATCGTCACCTTGTCGCGGCCCGCCTGTGCCGCGAGGCCGAGGATGGCGCCAAGCTCGACGCCGGGGTTCTCCGCCGGTGGCGCGCTCACATGGCAGGTGCGCACCATTATTTGCGTCGCCTCGAGCAATCGGCGCAGATCGAGCCCCATTGCCGCCGCGGGCACCAAGCCGAAATCCGACAGCACGGAATAGCGGCCGCCGATGCTGGGCAGCCCGAAAAAGACGCGGCGGAAGCCGTCGCGCCGGGCGACCTCTTCCATCTTGGAGCCGGGATCGGTGATGGCGATGAAGCGCGATCCGACTTGCACCGAGCCGACCGCCTCCTTGGCGCGCGCGAAGAAATACTGTTTGAGGATGTTCGGCTCGAGCGTGGTGCCGGATTTGCTCGACACGATGAAGAGCGTGCGCGCCGGATCGATGCGGCGCTCGAAGGTGCGGATTTGCGCGGGATCGGTGGAATCGAGCACGAGCAGCTCGGGAAAGCCCGGCTGACGGCCGAAGGTTTCGGCGAAGACCTCGGGGCCGAGGCTCGATCCGCCCATGCCCAGCAGCAGCACATGGCTGAAGCCTTCGCGCTTCACTTCCCCGCCGAAGGCGGTGAGCTCGTCGAGCCGCTTCTGCTCCTTGTCGACGATGTCGAGCCAGCCCTGCCAGGCGGCCTCGTCCGTGCCGGTCCATAGCCACGCGTCGCGCGCCCAGAGCCGCCGCACATTGCCGGCCTGCCGCCACGCCTCCAGCGTGTCGGCGAGCTCGTCCTCGAACGCTTCGAGCAGCACCGCGGATTGGCGGTCGAGCTTGTCGGCGAGAAAGCCGACGCGCTTGCGCGCTACGGTGGAGAGCAGCTTGTCGGCGGCGTCGCTGAAGAGACGCACGCCGTCATGCACCAGCGCCTCGGTCACGCGGTCCATCGAGATCCTGACGCGGCCCATCGCAGCCATGACGCGCTCGGCCTCGTCAACATTCTCCTCAAGGCTGGCCCGCGGCTTGCCGTGGTCGCGGAACGCGTCCATGGTCGCGGGGGGCATGGTGTTGACCGTGTCGGGACCGATCAGCTCCTCGACATAGAGCACATCGCTGTAGGCGGGGTTCTTGGTCCCCGTGCTCGCCCAGAGCAGGCGCTGCACGCGGGCACCCTTGCCGCGGAGCGCCTCCCAGCGCGCGCCGGCGAAGCGCCGCTTGTAGCGCTGATAGGCAAGCTTGGCGTTGGCGATGGCGACCTTGCCGCGCAAGCCCTCAAGAATGTCGCGCGCCTCGCCGGACGCGTCCTTGAGGCGCTCCTCGATGAGCTTGTCGACCGCGCTGTCGATGCGGCTCACGAAGAAGCTGGCGACGCTCGCCAGCCGCGACGGGTCGCCGCCGCCGGCGACGAACCGCTCGAGACCGGCGAGATAGGCCTCGACCACCTCCTCATAGACATTCTGCGAGAAGAGCAAGGTGATATTGATGTTGATGCCCTCGCCGAGCAGTTGACGGATCGCCGGCAGCCCGGCCGGCGTGCCCGGCACCTTAATCATCAGATTGTCGCGGTCGACCCAGCGCCACAGCCGCCGCGCCTCGGCGATCGTCGCCTCGGTGTCGAGCGCAAGATAGGGCGATACTTCGAGGCTGACGAAACCGTCGCGTCGCTCTGTGGCGTCATAGACCGGCCGCAGCACATCCGCTGCGCTCTGGATGTCCGCCACCGCAAGCTGCTCGTAGAGATCGATCGGCGCAACGTCGCCGTTCCGCTCCGCTTCCTCGAGCGAGCCCAGGTAGTCGCCGCCGGCATCGATCGCCTTCTCGAAGATCGCGGGGTTCGAAGTCACCCCACTGAGGCCGTCGCGCTTGACAAGAGTCGCCAGCCCGCCCTTGGCGACGAAGTCGCGCGCCAGGAAATCGAGCCATACCGCTTGGCCGTATTGCGTCAGGGATTTGAGGGGGTTCATCGCGTCTGCTCCTTGGCGGCCTTTCCGCGTCCAAAGCGCCCTCTTGGATGCTACAGCGGAGGACGCCGGTTCTTCCGAGGCGCCCCCAGGGCGGAAGGGAAGGAAGCGAGCCGACCGGGCGTGGCTCTCTCGCCTGCCGGAAAACACCCCGGCGCCTGTTTCGATCCTGCCTCGGCGTGACCTGGCCCCATATGACAGGGATGTTCTCCGCGCGGCGCCGCATTGATGGGGCACCGGGGCTGTTTAGCGTCGCATCTGCGTATCCAGTGAGATGCGATGATCGAGGCCCTCCCATGAATCGCGCTCCGGGAAGTAGCAGGTAAAGTCGAGCGCCGCATGGCCGGCGAAGTGTGAGGTATCGAGCCGAACTCCGTGAAGCCCAAGCCCCAGCGGCCGCGACGGGACATCGGCGGTTGAGCGCCAGCCATCGAACCCGTAATGCAGCTCGAAGCGCTCAAGATGCTCTATCAACAACGCTTTGGCCCGCGGCAGCGTGTCGATAGGCGTGTCAGCGCGCCAATGCCAAACCGGCGCCGAGGGACGCTGTGCGTGGTAGCGACCCTCGATGCTGGCGAGCCATTCGATCGGCCTTTTGTGCTGACGTGCCCAGAGCAGCTTAAGAAATTCGGCGTGCGCCCATACCAAGGGCATCGCGCTGCCCGAAGGTTTTCCCGGCAGCAGCCCGCGTTCGGGGATTGGCGGACTCTCCCAGATCTGCTCGGGTATGAGCCCGCCGGGCCCGGTCATACGCGTCATCGCTTCGAGATGGGGCAGGGGGTCCTGACCGAGCAGGACATCGAGATGGCCGCGTTCGCCGGCGAGCAGCGGCCAGGCTCGGCCAATGCCATGGCCATCGAAGGGCGAGCCGTCTTCGTGCTCACCATAACCATCCTCGTTGTAGCGGCGATAGGCGGCGCCCGAAGGCGTGTCCACCTTGAGCAGCCGATCGGTGAGCCTGAGCGTATTCTGGATGCGCCGGTCTCCCGCCTCGCGCAGACCAAGCCGCGCCAGATAGAGATACTCCATGCCAAGAAGTGCCGCCGCAGCGACACTTTCGCCGTCCCGATTGCGAAGATTGACTCGGCCGCGAAGGCCGCCTTCACGTGCCGGCGGTGCAAGCCGCACGTAATAGCCGTCGATGCCACAATCCGCCGCGAGCGGTCCGTTTTCGACGTAGGTCCAGTCTTCGATGCGCTCGTTCCAATAATCGGCAAGGGATAGCGCGTAACCCGCCTCCTCCGCCCCGAGATACTCGGCGGCAGCGACCAGCGCGACGATCTCGATGGCGAGGGTGAAGGGGCTGATGCCGCTGTTCTCCTCCCAGCGGTCCTGTGGCGTCCCCGGCCCGTGCTGGGCGATGTAGGCGGCGGCGCGGCGGATCATCTCGGCAACGCTCTCAAATCCGCCAAGCGCATCCTGCTCCGCGAGCCGCGCCGCGAGCAGGATCGGGAAGCCGACCTCGTCGAGCTGCACGCCGCGCCAGAACGGTCTGCCGTCGGGGAAGTAGTTCTGGCTCCAGCCGCCGTCATCGCGCTGGGTCGCGATGAGGTAGGAGAGCATATGGCGCGCGCGGGAGACCTTCGCGGTCGAGAGATACGCCAGCCCCGCCTCGACGGCATCACGCGTCCAAACCAGGTGATATCCTCCGGTGCTGTCGCTGCTGTTGCCCCAGGGAATGCTGAGGCTGGCAACCACCGCGCCGGGGAAGGCCCGGCCTTCATGGACGCGCAGCACCGCCGCCGAAAGATAGGCCTGGCGCCGCACCGCCTCGGGTGCGTTCGGAATATCGAGGCCGGCCGCCCAGCGCTCCCAATCCTCAACGAACCGTACGCGCGCCGGCGCCGCGCCTTCAACGAGGCTCGAGCGCGCCAGTGTTTGGGCGCCCTCGATCGTGTTGGCGAAGCCGAGGGCCAGCGTGCCGGTATTCCGCGCGAGTTCGGCCAACAGCGCGACATTCCCGTCCCGCGTCTCGGCATAGCTCCAGTTCATGCGGCCGTTGCGTGCGAAATCCTGCCACCCGTCGGAGGTGCCGACGTAGCCGGTGCTGCTGCGCGAAAAACCGCAATCGGCGGCGGCGTAGAGTGCGTTGTCCTCCTTCCATGCCACGACATCGGATCCTGCGCGCGCGTTGTTGTGCTCACCGCTGCCGCCGAGATGCGGAGCGAGCAGGGCATAGAGCCGGACATCCGCGCCCTCTAGCCGAAACTCGATGAGCACGACGTCGCGGAGCGGATCGGGCACGATTTCGAGCGTCAGCCGATAGTCATCGCCCTTGTGAACAATCCGCGGTAACGGGATGAATTGCTTTGCCAGGGTGATCGTGTAGCGGTTGACGCGCTTCAGCTCATGCCAGCCCGACGGTCCGGAGACGATGAAACCGAGATCGCGGATCTGTGGCAGGCCGGCGGAAGGCCAGTAGATCTCGTTGACGATCCCGTAGCCCAGCGTTGTCCAGACGCGGCTAGCGCCTAGCGCGGTGGTGACCACGTCCTTGGCGCTGGACGTCCATGTCGGGGGTATGCCCGGCCAACCGGGCGCAAGGTCGAGAGCAGCCATTGGCAAGCCATCGCTTAAGAATTGCCGGGTCGCCATGGTGGCCGGCGGAACACAAATCGACGATCGAGCGACAAGGGAAGTCGCAGGCCCTCTGCCCGCACCCTCGACGCGAACTTCCCGAATGTGCATGCTGCGACAATGCCAATACCACGAGCAGCACGCAAGAACGCCAAACTGACTTGGCTGTCGACGTTCGCGGCCCGTGACCAGTCTAACACCCAAACGGCGCGCCACTTGGAGACGATTACCAACCAGGTGCCCGCGCCAGATGAGACGACGGCTGCCGAAACTGTTGAGCACGATCGAGGAACCACGATCTCACGGTGTGCCGTCGTGGATCCAAAACGGCATCGATCCACGCGCAAGTTCACCCATCAATCAGCGTGCCGCCGTCATGGAAAGGATAGGGTCCGGCGAACTTGCCGATGACGCCAGTGTGGCTGACGATGCCGGTCCCGGGCCGCCAGAGATGGAGCTGGTAGCCCGGCGGCTCCATCATGAAGCGCGACGGTCCATCCGTCCTGAGATCGAGCGCCACCTGGTGCGCCGTGCTGGGCGCGGTGCTGGCGATGGCGTGGGTGCCGATGCGTGCCTGGATCGAGCGATGGAGATGGCCGCAAAGCACGCGCTCCACCTGCGGATGGCGCACGAGCACATCGGCGAATTCCCCGGCGCCGGACAGCCCGATTCGGTCCATATGGGCGATGCCGGTGCTGAACGGCGGATGGTGCATGATGATCATCGTCGGTCGCTTTGGCGCGGCACCCAGCGTGCGGTCGAGCCAGCGCAGCCGGTCGTCGCAGAGCCGGCCGCCGGCCTCGCCCGGGACCACGGTGTCGAGCGCCACCAGCCGGAGCGGATGGTCCTCGACCGTATAGTTGAGGAACCCGCTCGCCGGCAGATAGCCGTCATCGGCGAAGGCGTGGCGCATCGCCTCGCGCTCGTCGTGATTGCCGGGGATGAGGTAGACGGGAGGCTGCAGCGGCGCCAGCAGCTCGCGCAGCAGCTCATACTCCTCGGGTCGGCCGAAATCGGTGAGGTCGCCGGTGGCCACGACGATATCGGGCGCGGGATCGAGCGCGGCGACGGCGGCGACGGCCGCGGCCAAGCACGACGCCGTGTCGACGACGCGGTAGGCGATCTTGCCGCGCGCCTTGATGTGGAAATCGGTGATCTGGGCGATGAGCATCGTTGCCTCACAAGCAGAGAAGCGCGCCGTCGGCGATCCTGAGATGGACCGTATCGCCGAGCTTGAAGATCTGGCGGCCGCTCGCCTCGACGATGATCGGCTCCGCGCCCACGCCGCTGATCGACAGCCGCGTGCGGTCGCCCAGGAAGATCGCCGCCGCCACCGTCCCCGTCAACTCGGCCTCCGCCGGCGCCACGATCGCCACATCCTCCGGGCGAAACAGCACCTCGCGCGTCGGTGCATCGCCTTTCCATGGCAACCGGCCCCCGGGACAGAGGAAGACGCCGTCACGCACGTCGCCGGCGAGGCGGTTCATCGTGCCGATGAACTCCGCGACGAAGCGGTCGGCCGGAGCCCGATAGATATCGCGCGGCGTGCCGATCTGCACTACGCTGCCGCGATTCATCACGGCGATGCGGTCGCCGAGCGCCATCGCCTCGGCCTGATCGTGCGTGACATAGACGGTGGTGATGCCGAGCCGCCGCAGCAGGGCGTTGATCTCGAGCCTGAGCTGATCGCGCAGCTTGGCGTCGAGCGCGGTCAACGGCTCGTCCAGCAGCAGCGCGCGCGGCTGGACAGCGAGCGCGCGCGCCAGCGCGACGCGCTGCTTCTGCCCGCCAGAGAGCTGGTCGATGCGGCGCGCGGCCAAGGGTGCGATCTGCATCATCGCGAGCATCTCATCGATCCGCTGCTCGCGCTCTGCCGCCGCCACGCCGCGCACCTTGAGGCCGTAGCCGACATTACCGCGGACATCGAGATTGGGAAACAGCGCGTAGCTCTGGAAGACCATGCCGACATTGCGTCGCTCTATCGGGAGCCGCGTGACGTCTTTGTCACCGAACAGTACGCTTCCGCCGGGATCAGGGCTTTCGAGCCCCGCGATCAAGCGCAGGCTCGTGGTCTTGCCGCATCCGGACGGGCCCAGCAGCACGATCGTCTCGCCCGCGGCGATCGCGAGGTCGAGCGGCTCCAGCGCACGCGTACCGCCGGCGAACGTCTTGGCGCAGCGCTCAAGCCGGATGGAAACGGCACCCGGCTGTGCGCTCATTGCCGGTCGAGCGCCCCCAACCGGGCGAAGCGCTGCACCAGCAGCAACAGCGGCACGATCATGAAGAAAAAGACGATCGTATAGGCGCTCCCGATCTCGATCCGCATGGATGCGTAGGAATCGGCGAATCCGACCGGCAGCGTCTTGGTCAGCGGCGTGTGCAGCATCCACGTCATGTTGAACTCGCCGATCGACAAGGTCACCACCATGAGCGCGCCCGCCAGGATGCCGGACCGGCAATTTGGCAGAACAATGCCGAAGAAGCGCTGAGCGAAACTCGCGCCCAGGCTCGAGGCACCCTCCTCGAGCGTCGCGAGATCGATCGAGGTGAGCACGGCCAGCACCGCGCGGACCATGAAGGGCAAGGTGAAGAGCACGTGCCCGACGAGGATGAAGTGCCAGCTGGTGCGGAATTCGCGGAAGCCGCCATAAAGAAGAATGAGCGCAAGCGCGGTCGCCAGGCCGGGCACCGCCACCGGCAGCATCAGCAGCTCTTCCACGAGCCGGGTCCAGCGGCTTTGCCGCTTCGCCAGCACATAGGCCGCGGGCACGCCCAGCAGCAGGGTCGCGCCGAGACAGGCGAAGGCCACCAACAGCGAGAGATAGACGGTGCCGCTGTAGAGGCTCCAGACCTCGCCGATCCACCGCAGTGTCAGGCCGCTCTTGAGCCCTTGGAAGAAGTTGACGGTGAGACCGGCCACGACCGACAGGATCACCGGCACGATGAGGAAGGCGCCGATGAGCGCGGTGACCGCAAGCTGTGCATAGAAGCTGCCGGTGCGTGTCATGCGGCGGCTGCCACCCCCGAGCCCGCGGCGCTGCGCGCCAGCGCCAGCACCAGCCAGGTGATGAACCCCAGCACCAAGCTCAAGCTCGCGGCCATGGCAAAATTGGCGTTGAGCGTGAACTCGGTATAGATGGTCATCGGCAATACGTCGATATTCGTCGCCAAGGTGAAGGCTGTGCCGAATGCGCCCATCGACGTGGCAAAGCAGATGGCGCCGGAGGAGATCAGGGCAGGCCGCAGCCCCGGGATTATGACATCGCGCACGATGCGCCAGCGCCCCGCCCCCAGCGAGCGCGCCGCTTCTTCGAGCGCGGCGTCGAGCTTCTCCGCCCCGGCGATCACCGTGAGAATGACGCGCGGGATCGAGAAGTAGAGATAGCCCATGAAGAGGCCGGTCATGGAATAGGCGAAGACCAGCCGGCTGCCGCTGAGGCGGAAGACGATATCGCCGATGAACCCTTGCCGCCCGGCGAGCATGATCACCATGAAGCCCACGACGACGCCGGGGAAAGCCAAGGGGAAGGTCAGCAGCGCCAGGAGCAGGCTGCGGCCGGGAAAGTAGTTCCGCGCGAGGAAGACGCCGGCGACGCCGGCGAGAAGCAGAGTCGCGCCGGTGACGCCCGCCGACAGCAGAATGGTGGCGACGAGGCTGGCGAAATAACGCGGATTGGTAAGGATCGCGGCATATGCAGCAATCCCCAGCGGTCCACTTCCCGCGACGGCTGCGAGCCGCGCCATGGGCAGCAGCCAGAACGCCGCGAAGGCCGCGGCCGCCGGCGCCATCAGCAGAAGCAGCAGCAGGTTCTCTCGCCGACGCATCAGCAGCGCTCATCCATTGTTATGTGATGGGTCATCCCGCTGCCGCTGATGCCGGCGAGGAACGGCGGTTCATAGCGGCCGAGCGTCAACGCACCTCGGCGAGATAGCGATCGACGAAGGTTTTTTGTGCTGCCGCCATCTTGGCGAAATCCACCGCCTTGACGCGCGCATACTCGCTCTCTGGCAAGAACTTCGCCTTCGCCTCGGGCGAGAGCGCGGCGGCCCGCACCGGGCGCAGGAAGGCGTTGCCCCAGATCGCCTGGCCTTCGTCCGACAGCACGAAATCGAGCATCTTCCTGCCGTTCTCGTCGTGCGGCGCATCCTTGACCAGGCTCATCACGTAGGGCACCGCAAGCGTGCCTTCGGCGGGAATAACGAATTCTACGTTCGCTTGGTCTTTGTACTTCGCGCGATAGGCATTGAAATCGTAGTCGACCAGAATCGGGATCTCACCGGACAACACGCGGGCATAGGAGGTCTGCTTCGGCACGATCGGATCGTTCTTCAGCAGCCGCTTGAAATACCCGATGGCCGGGCCGAAATCGTCGAGGCTCCCGCCCAGCGCTTGGTTCACCGCCACGGCGCCCGCATAGCCGACAAAAGCACTGCTGGGATCGAGATATCCGACCATGCCCTTGTAGTCGGGCTTGGTGAGATCGGCCCAGGAGCGCGGCACCGGCTTCCCGCCCAACGCATCCTTGTTGACGAAGAAGCCAAGCGTCCCGGAATGGATGGTGAACCAAGCGCCACCGGGATCCTTGAGGCCGGCGGGAATCTCATCCCAGTGCAGGGGCTCGTAGGTGGCGACAACCCCGGCCTCCTGCGCCTGGATACCGAACGACACGCCGTAATAGACGACGTCAGCCACCGGGTTGCCCTTCTCGGCGATCAGCTGTGACAGCGCCTGGCCGGAATTCTTGTTGTCCTGCGGGACGGTGATACCGAGCTTCACCTGGATGGCCTTGAGTTCGCTGGCCCAATCGGCCCACTCCGGCGGGCAATTATAACAGATGGCGGTCGGCTGTGCCGTCGCCGGACGACCAAGCAGCAGCACGAGCGCAACCAGCGCCAAGCCGAGTGACCGTGCCATGTCCTCCCCCTTCAATCGAGTATTGCGCGCCACCCTAGCGCCGCTGCATGACAGATAAATGATATTGCAACCCGCGCCACTGTGCCACGGCAACGCCGCCGGGAGGCTGGCGACGTCGGATCGATGGCTCCACCCCGAGAGTTTAGGAACGGTGTGAAGCCCGACCCGCGTCTCGCGTGGCGTCGATCAATGGCGTCATCCGGCCGGGCCATTCCTGGCCTAAGTCAGCTCTGGGTCGCGATGTGGGCCCGCTGCGCCAGGCCGCTGCCGAATGAGGCGTTCTCGCCGGCGATCTCGTAGAGCATGATCACCAGGTCTGCTGGGGATATCCTGGCGGCCGACACGACCTTCTCATTGAGCGATTTGAGCAGTGCCAGCCGAGTCTCCTTCGGACGCCCGGTGATGAAAGTCAGTTCGAGCAGGATCATGTCATCGGAGTATTTCTGTCCAAGAAACGCCGGCGTATGTAGGTAGCGATTGCGCGGTAGCACGTGGTGGATCTGAAAAAAATCGTCAGGGGGGACGCCGAGAACGTCGATCAGAGCATTCTGGATCGCCTGCGATACTCTCGCGAGACGGGCCTCATCATACTGACCTTCAAGCGCATGGACTTTTGCGAGCGGCATGTCGTGGTATCCTTCTCGAATGCCGCACCAGACCGGCGCGGCTGGTTTCTCGTCCGGCACCCCGTGACCGCCAGGAAGCCCGGCGCTTCGCGAGGGTGGCATTGGCAGTCGTTCAACCTAGAAGTCCGCGGTCGCGACCTGTTTGAGGACGGTGCGAAGTCCGAGGGCGGCATCCGCGCCAAAGACGCCTTCGAAACGACGCTCCGCCTTCGCCCAAAGCGGATGCGCTTTCTTCATGAGTGCCGTTCCCGCGGGCGTCAGCGCGATGACGCGGCTGCGTCGATCTTCCTCGGACACGTCGAGTGTCACGAGACCGCGCTTCTCGAGTGGGCGCAGAAGATGGCCGAGCGTCGAGCGGCGACCAGCGCAAGGGCGTCGTCGTAGAGCTTCGTCGCGTGTCGCGCGGCCTGTCTGAGCGCGGAGCAGCTGCAGATTTCCGGCGCGACGTTGGACATAGTGCTCCTCGAGCATGGTGCCCAAACCGATAGTAAGGGCAATTGCCCACGTGTCAATAGCCGTCCTCGGTAAATGGTGCCTTGAGCGTCTGCTCGATTATCGAATGCCGCGGCTGATCTTAATAAAGAGCGGTCGAGAGCGCGGCATTTGCGCCTCACAGGAATGCGCAAGGAGTACCACAATGTTATCGATCTTCCGCATCGCCGCGCTTGGCGCGATCACCTTGCTTCCCGCCCAGGCAAGCGCAGAGCAACTGGCGCAGGCGCACAGCAAACTGGCACCGGTGTGCCTCGATATCGTACACCTGGGTTCCGTGTCTGCGATGACGTACTACACCGAAGAGCAAGATGGCTTCCGTGTGGTAACGACGATTCAGGAGGACGGCCGTGACACGCCCGTCCCAGTTCGCTTCGTCACCATCCTCCAGCCCGGCCAAAGAGCCATCGTCTCCGTGCCTGCGGAACCTGGCGTGAAAGCCTGGGCGCTCGATTTGGTGCGGGACGGGGATCGGCTCGTCGCCCATCACCCGAACGCCCAGCACCCGACCGAATTGCGCGCGGCCACTCCTACTTCGGATTGACGGCTTGAAGCAGGAGCCGCCATGGGCATTCGGCCGCGGCGCACAGCCAATCGCCTGTGGGGGCACGGCACGCAGCGTGTGCGGGAACAACGCCCCGAATTCAATCGCTGCGCCGTTGACATGAGCGTATATGCGCCTATATGGGAGCTTATGCACCCACGTCAAGCGGCGACGATCCCCCGATGAACGGCGACAGCCGAGCGAAGCCCGAGATCTGCAACTGCCTGGCACTGCGCCAGGCGGCCCGTCACGTCACTCAGTTCTACGACCGGGTCCTGGCGCCGGCGGGGCTGCGCACGACCCAGTTCTCGATCCTCGGGAAGCTGAAGCAGATGGGGCCGATGACGATCAACGCGCTCGCCCGCGACCTCGTGATGGATCGGACGACGCTCGGAAGGAACATCCTGCCGCTCGAGCGCGAGGGCCTCATCGCCGTGGCGGAAGGCCGCTCCGACCGCCGCAGCAAGGAGCTGCAGGTGACCGATGCCGGCGCCGCGCGGCTGCGTGCCGCTGCCAAGCACTGGGCACAAGCGCAGACGCGGTTCGACGCGGTGTTCGGCGGCAAGCGCACCGCGGAGCTTCGCACAATCCTGCACGCCGTCGCGACCAGCGACTTCGGGACCGCTGGCTCCGGTGCGCCGGAATGAAGTCCTTGCCATTCCAGGTCCCGGTCGGGCAGGCGTCATGTCGGAGGGAGATCGAGACGTATGGGCAACGCAATTTCCGATGAAGGGGCTGAGAAGGAAGAGACGCCGACCGTCACGCTTATGAAGATCGCCGTCATCCTGCGTGACAACCTGGAACCCTGGCAGAGGCTGAACGTCGCAGCCTTCACGGTCAGCGGTGTTTCCAGCCAGGATGGCGCGGTCGGCGAGACCTATCGCGACGGCTCGGGCAATACCTATCTCCCCATGTTCAAGGACCCCGTGCTTGTCTTCGGGGCGACCGCCGAGGAGATGGGCCGAACGGTCGAACGCGCCCGATCGCGCGGGATCGCCTTTTCGATCTTCACGGAGGAGCTGTTCGAGACCTTCGACGACACCGACAACCGTGCCGCGATCGCGCATGTCCCGGCGGACGAGCTGAAGATCGCCGGCATAGCGTTCCGGGAGGAACGAAGGGCCGCCGATAAGGTCCTCAAGGGTCTCAGATTGCTCACATAGACAAGGTGACACGTGGCGAATCAGATGACCGAAATCTCGAGAGTCGCATGAGCCGGCCGATTGCGCTCGTCACCGGCGTCGGGCCGGGAACCGGAGCTGCCATCGCGCGTCGATTTTCCGCGGGCGGGTATGGTGTCGCCATGCTTGCCCGCACCGGCGAGCGCCTGGCGGCGTTGGAGCGGGACATCGCCGGCGCACGCGGCTATGTCTGCGACGTGACGGACGAAAAGCGGCTTGATGCGGTGCTTTCGTCGGTGAGGACCGAACTGGGGACGCCCTCGGTACTCATACACAACGCGGTCGGGGGCACCTTCGGCAACTTCCTGGAGATCGATCCTCAGGTGCTGAACCGCAATTTCCAAGTCAATGCGATGGCGCTGCTTTATCTCGCGCGCCGGCTCGCCCCGGCGATGATCGAGGCCGGGAAAGGCGCGATCATCGCCAGCGGCAATACGTCGGCGCTCCGCGGGAAGGCCAACTTCGCCGGTTTCGCCCCGACCAAGGCCGCGCAACGCATCCTGGCCGAGGCGATGGCGCGCGAGCTCGGGCCGAAAGGCGTCCACGTCGCCTATGTCCTGATCGACGCGGTGATCGACCTCGCCTGGACGCGCCAGAGATGGCCCAAAGCGCCGGACGAGTTCTTCATCAAGCCGGCCGCCATTGCCGAGGAGATCTGGCACGTGGCGCATCAAGACCGCAGCGCGTGGTCCTTCAATGTCGAGATCCGCCCCTTCGGCGAGACCTGGTGACCGGCGATTCGGCAGGAGGCCTTCATGACGCAGCTCCGCATCTTCTCGTACCTCCCGAACCCGCGGATTTGGAAGGCGACGATCGCCGCGCGGCTCTGCGGCGTCGAGATCGAGTTGCGCGGCAGCTCGCCGAAGGAATTGCAGGGCTGGCTCTGGGATTTCGACGCTCGGCCCCTGTCGGAGGCGGACCGGGAAGCCGCGACGGCATCGGAGCGGGTCGGCCGCATCGGCTTCAAGGGGGGCCGCTTGTTCAAGACCGACGCATTTCTAGAGGCGCAACCCTTCGGCACGGTGCCGGCGGCGTTCAGCCCCGACGGCCGCACCGGCATCTTCGAGTCCAACAGCATCATGCGCGCCGTTGCCCGGCTCGGGCATGACCGGTTTCCCCTCTACGGCCGCGATCCCTACGAAGCCTCGCGCATCGACGGCTTTCTCGATGCGAGCCTGGTCTTCGCCAGAGACGCGCAGATCTACCTCTTCGCCTTGGGCGACGGCGATGTCACGCGCGAGATCCATGCCCGGGCGAAAGAAGCATTCACGACCTACCTCGCCGGCATCGAACAGACCTTGCGGCCCGACGGCTTGTTCCTGGTCGGCGACACGGTGACGCTCGCCGACATCTGCTTCGTGGCGGAGCTCAGTCTGTTTTCGAATGAGCGTGCGCGGCGCGGGGCGTTGGAGAGGCATCAGCTCGAGCCGATCCTCGGCGATTCCGGACAGTCGAACTTCCCGTGCGCGATGGCGCACTTCGCACGCCTCGCCGACCACCCCGCCTTTGCCCCGGATGTGCGGCCATACCTGGAGAAGCTCGAGTCTCTGCCCTGATCGACGAGACGGCGCCAAGCATGCGGTGCTCGACGCGCTGGCGCCATTCGGGATCGCCCATCTCGGTATGCCGCTGACGCCGTGCAAGATCTGGACAGCCATCCGAACGCGCGTGGGCGAGTGACGTGACCATCGAGGAGAGTGCTCAAATGGGATCGAGGCAAATCAGCGTGGAGCGGTTGAGTGTGACGTCTTCGAAGTCGTTCGAGAGCGTCGTAGCAGCGTTCGGATCGGTCGTCGGTCGTCCGAACATGAGCGAGTTCGGAGAGGAGATGAGGGCAACAAAGACGTATGGCGAGATGGAGCAGGTCGTTCAACGGGCGCTAGGAAGATCCGGCTTCATGGAGTTCGGTCGCTATGACCTCGGCTCGATCCTGCGCAAGGAGCGAAACGAGGACACGCCGAAGATCTTGCGTATTGTCATCGGCAATCCCCTCATCATGAAGGAAATGGCGAAGCACGTTGCGGATGCGGGCTCATACGCGCCGGTAACGGTCTTGATCGACGAGCGCCCCGACGGGGTGCATTTGTCCTATGACAAGATGGCGAGCCTTCTCGCG
The DNA here is from genome assembly GCA_036394355.1 of Allostellaceae bacterium. Taxonomy (GTDB): domain Bacteria; phylum Pseudomonadota; class Alphaproteobacteria; order ATCC43930; family CGMCC-115725; genus DAHUYF01. Next base: position 15,995 of record DASWFH010000238.1, read on the forward strand.
CCGTACGGAGATCCAGCGGCTCTGAAAGTCGCGCGGGACTTGGACGCGAAAGTGGAGGCGCTGCTTGCGGAATCGGCCGCCTGAGCCCGGGCAATAAGATTGCTGTACGGTTCGTCGAATGTCCTTCGAGCTGCGAGCTTTTTGCCGTGTCCTGCGCGGCGCACCAGCAGCAACGTGACCGTCAGAGGCGGCATCCATTCACGCGCCGCCGCACGACGGAAGATTCCAACGGACCTTGCGGGACTTGGCTGCTACCGATCGGCAGCGCTTCCGGTAAGAGAATGAATGGCGCTTGTAACGGGCGCGTTCTCTCCGCACACTGCAACCACCGCCGACAACGACTCTCCGCGGCGGCCGCAGCGTAGTCAATCGCGTCTGGGAAGACGACACGCTGCGGGAAGCCGAAGCGGACGTAGAGGTGCCGCTTGTGTAGCGGGTGACAACCATGTCTGTGCCGACGCAATCGTTCAGCGACACGCGAAACCACCAGAGGTTCCCCACCTTGGAGCCGGCGGAGATCGAGCGCCTCCGTCGGTTTGGCGAGGTCCGCTCCTACGGCGCGGGTGAGGCGCTGGCGAAGGTCGGCGCCGTGGGGCACGGCCTCGCTATCATCTTGGCCGGCAATGTCGATATCACCCAGCACGACCAATGGGGTCGCCGCACGCTCGTCGTCACCCACGGCCCCGGCTCGTTCATGGGCGAGCTGGCTCAACTGGCCGGCCGGCCATCGCTGCTGGACGCCTACGCGCCGGGACCGGTCGAGGCTTTGATCATCCCACCCGAGCGGCTTCGGGCGCTGCTGGTGGCGGAGGCGGAACTCGGCGAGCGAATCATGCGCGCCCTGATCCTGCGTCGTGTCGGGCTGATCCAGGCCGGGGCCGGCGGGCCGGTGATCGTCGGGCGCGCCGGGAACGGCGATGTGCTCCGGCTCGAGGGCTTTCTCTCGCGCAACGGCCATCCGCATCAAAGCCTGGACGCCGAGACCGATCCCGAGGCGAAGGCGCTCATCGAACGCTTCCACATCGACCCCGGTCAGCTGCCCATCGTGCTGTGCGCAGGCGGACAGCTGCTGCGCAATCCGAGCGAGACCGAGCTCGCTCGCTGCATCGGGCTGGTGGGGCCGATCGATCCGGATCGCGTTTATGACGTGGCTGTCGTGGGGGCGGGACCCGCGGGTCTCGCCACCGCGGTCTATGCCGCATCCGAAGGGCTCTCCGTCTTGGTGCTCGACTGCCGCGCATTCGGCGGCCAGGCCGGCGCCTCGGCCCGGATCGAGAACTACCTGGGCTTTCCGACGGGGATCACCGGCATGGCGCTGATGGGGCGCGCCTACACCCAGGCCCAGAAGTTCGGGGTCGAAATGGCGATCCCGGATGAGGTGATCGGGCTTCAAAGCGCGGATGATCCGGACCACGGCCGCTTTGTCCTGGCGCTCTCCATTGGGGAGCGCGTCAGCGCCCGCTCCGTCGTGATCGCCAGCGGAGCCCGATACCGGCGGATCGAGGTCGAGAACCTGGAAGCTTTCGAGGCTTCGAGCGTGCATTATTGGGCATCGCCTCTGGAGGCGAAGCTATGCGCCGGGCAGGAGGTCGCCCTGGTCGGCGGCGGCAATTCGGCCGGCCAAGCGGCGGTTTATCTGGCGAGCCGAGTCGCCAAGGTCTGGCTCCTGGTGCGCGGGTCGGACCTGGCGCGTAGCATGTCGCGCTATCTCGTCGATCGTATCGCGGGACTCTCCAATGTGGAGCTTGTGACGCAGGCCCAGGTCAGCGGCCTCGAAGGCGGCGACGGCATGCTGCAGGCGATCCGCTGGCGCCGCGGGGCGTCGGCGGAGGAAGTCCGGCGGCCAATTCGCCACTTGTTTCTCTTCATTGGAGCGGAGCCGAACACGGATTGGCTATCCGGGTCCGGCGTGGCGCTGGACGGCAAGGGTTTTGTGTTGACCGGTGGAGACGCCGCTGCCGATCGCAAAGCGCTTGAGACCAGTCGCCGGGGCGTTTTCGCCATCGGCGACGTGCGGTCGAGTTCGGTCAAGCGGGTCGCGGCGGCGGTCGGCGAGGGCGCGCAGGTCGTGGCAACGCTGCATGCCTTTTTAGCTCCGGCCGACCGCGAACCGGCCGTTATGCCGAACCATTAGGTCGTATGCCACACGAATGCGTTCAAGATCGCGCTTTCGCCCTCGGGCCTGCAATCAACGGGCTTGGTCCGATTCAGACAAGGTCCTGTCGAGGCTCCTGATGCAGGTGTCATAGGGGTGCTCCGATGGATCGAGCCCCAAGACGACGGCACAGGCATGGTGCTCCTGCGCCATCCGCGACGAGCCTTCTGCCACATTGGCAAAGGCGCGGGCGGACGCGAGCCCAGAGGCTTCTTGATTCGCCGCGTTGCGTTGCGGCGGCGGGACAGGCGCGCTTACGGTGGCTGGCGCGGTATCATCGAAATCCCGGAACAAGTATCCCGGCGTATCCGCCAGAGCGGCGGGAGCGGCAATCAGAAGCATGGCCGCGGAAAGCGCCGTGCGGCGCAACAACTGTCCTGTTTTGTTATTGGTGAGCATCGTCGGTTCCTTTCGAGAACAGGGTTACAATCGAACACAGGGGGAAGATGAGCGCCGGCAATCAATCTCTCCAATAGATGTTTTTGCTTGATATGATCCTGTTATTAGATTGATTGGCCGGTGGCGCATCATGGTGCCCGGTGCGCCCTTTCCGCTCTGCTGCGCGACGCCGGGGTCAAGAGGCGGTTCACTCGCCTTCATCGAGAGACATCGACATGACCCTCGAGCAACTTCGCATCTTCGTGGCGGTCGCCGAGCGACAGCACGTCACACAGGCCGCCCGCGCCTTGAATCTCGCGCAATCCGCCGTGAGCCACGCGATCACGGCTTTAGAGGCGCGGCACGACACGAAGCTCTTCGATCGGGTCGGGCGCCGCATCGGGCTGACTGAAGCGGGTCGTGTCTTCCTGGCAGAGGCCCGGGCCGTGTTGGCGCGAGCCGAAGCGGCCGAACTCGCGCTGAGCGAACTCGGCAGTTTGAAGCGGGGGACGCTGTCCGTGCAGGCAAGCCAGACCATCGCCAGCTATTGGCTTCCCCGCCATCTGGTCGCTTTTCGGCGGACCTATCCGCAGATCCAGATCCGCCTCGCGATCGACAACACCGCCCAGGTCGCGGCGGCCGTCGAGAGCGGGACAGCGGAATTAGGCTTTGTCGAAGGAGCCGTGGAGAATGAGCATTTCGCCAGCACACCGGTAGCGCGGGATCAGCTGATCGTGGTCGTCGGGTCTGAGCACCCCTGGGTCAGCCACGCTCGCCTGGCCGCCGGCGATCTGATGGAAAGCGAATGGGTGCTGCGCGAGCCCGGATCCGGCACGAGATCGGTCTTCGAGGACGCCCTCGTGCGGCTTGGCATCGAGCCGGGCGCGCTGCGCATCCAATTGGAACTGCCCTCCAACGAGGCGGTGCGCGCCGCTGTAGAGGCCGGTCTGGGCGCGACCGCCATCTCCGCCTCGGTCGCCGCATCGAGCATCGAAGCTGGTCTGCTGCACCAGGTGGGCTTCCGTCTTCCGGAACGAGAGTTCCACGTTCTGCGCCATCGGGAGCGCTATCGGAGCCGCGCCGCGGACGCGTTGCTGGCGATGGTGGCAAGATCACCAGCGGAGGGCCCGCGTCCGGCTTGAGAGGCAATGCCGAGCAAAGCAAATCCCTGCCGCCGCTCGGCGCGTAACGCCGCCACGGATGGGACGTCCTCTGCACGGGCGGGTCCACACCGAGCACCCGCGCGGCTGCCTGAACGACGGTCACCACGAGAATGTCGAAACTGGGCTTGCGGGGCGGCGCCGACGCATTGTCGTCGAGCCGGTCGACGATAGTCCCGTGCATGGGCGCGGCCTACAGCATCGGCAGCTGCCGTGGGCGCGGGGGCCGCACGGGAAGGCCGCGTCGATGCGCGCGAGTTCCGCGTCGCTGAGCCGCAGCTCGCCGGCGCCGGCGTTTTCCGCGGCATGCTCGGGGGTGGAGGCCTTGGGGATGGTGAAGAGCGACGCCCGCCGCACCAGGAAACGCAGCGCCACCAGGCGCGGCGTCGCCTTGTGCGCGGCGGCGATCTCCTGGAGCACGCGGCCGCCTCGGGTGTGCGGACCGGGAAAGCGGCCGTGGCCGAAGGGCGCGTATCCCACCACGGCGACGCCGTGCCGCTCGCACCAGGGCAGCACCGCGTCCTCGATCGCGCGCTCTTCCAGATGGTAGAGCACCTGATTGCAGGCGATGCGTCGTTCGCCGGCGACGTCGCGGGCGTCTTCGAGGTCGGGCACGTCGAAGTTGCTCACACCCCAGGCGAGGATCTTGCCTGCGCGCTCGAGCTGGTCGAAGCCGGCGAAGGTCTCCTCCAGCGGATACGCGCCGCGCCAATGCAGGAGGTAGCAGTCGAGCCGGTCGGTGCCGAGACGGGCGAGCGAATCCTCGCAGGCCGCGATGGTGCCGCTGCGCGAGGCATGCTCGGGTAGCACCTTGGAGACGAGAAAGATCGCGTCGCGCCGCTCGGCGATCGCCTCGCCGACGATCTCCTCCGCCGCGCCCGATCCGTACATCTCCGCAGCGTCGACATGGGTCATGCCGAGATCGAGGCCGAGGCGCAGCGCGGCGATCGCGGCGGCGCGGTCGCCGCTCTCGATGTACCACGTCCCTTGGCCGATCACGGGCACATCGCGCTGCGTCGGGCCGAAGCGATGCCGCTCCATGCTTATGCTCTGCGTCGACATCCTCTTTCCCCCCGTCGGTAGCGCCGGGCTAGGCGCCGCCGCACGCCGCCCTCACCCGACGAGCTCGAGCGCGACCTGATAGGCTTCCCGGTGCGTGATGAACTGCGCCTTCTCGGCGCGGTGGATGCGCCGCAGCAGGGCATGCTGCAGCTCGAACTTGACCTTGCCGATGGCGAGCGCGCCGATGCCGATGCCCGGCGCGAAGCCCAGCGGCGCGCCGTCGGCTTTGGCGTCGACACCTTCGATGCCGAAGGGCGGCACCGCATTGAGGTCGGCAGCGATCTTGAGCCGCTCGGCGTGCTTGAGATCCTCGCGCGAGAGGATGCGCACGCCGGCCGGGCCGGCGGCGAGCACGATCTCGCAGTCGCGCAGTACCGCCCGCTTCTGCGCGTCGCTGATGCCCTCGGCAACACGCAAATGCAGCTTGAAGCGCGCCTCGAAGGCCGCGACCTTGGCGGGGACGGCGCCGCTGCGGTCATGCGCGACCAGGGTGACATCCGCGCCAGCTTCGGCGGCGAGGACGGCGGCGATGCCGCCGACGATTCCCTTGGCGCCGAACACGGCGACCTTGGCGCCCGTCAGCGTGCCGCCTTGGCGGCGCAGACGATGCGCGACATAGGCGACCATCGCCGCCGCGGTGGTGAAGGCACCCGCGGGGTCGGCGAAGATGGAGACGACGAAGGGCGGGAACATCGCCGCCTTGGCCGCCGCCGCCATGTCCAGCGCCAGCAGCGTGTCGCGCCCGCCGATGAAGAGGCACGTCTTCGCCGCATCCTGCGGCACACGCGAGAACATCGCGTCCTGCGTCAGCGCGGTGATCTCCTCCATGCCGACCATGGTGTAGCCGGCGACGGCAAAGCCGGCGTCGACGGCGACGTTGACGTCGAACGGGCTCGGATGCTTCAGCGGCGTCAGAAAATGGAGGATGCGCGCGTCGCTCATGCCACCCGAAGACTAGGCCGATCGCGTCCCGCCCGCCTTGACCGGCGTCAATTCGACCGGCCCTGCGCCGCGCCGACCTTTGCACGCGGCTAGTGCAGCCGCTTCCTGGCGCGCGTCGCGCTGTCGAGCGTCGCGACGACCCGCTGCAGCTGTTCCACCACCTCACCGAGGAGAGCAGCCGGCACTTCGACGGCGACTGGGATGCTGTCGGCGGTGGTGAGGTGCAGGATCGCGCCGGAATTGTCGAGCGCGGTGCCGACCCTGATCTCGTCGATTGGGATGACGTTGCTGTCCATGCCGTCGGCGGCTTCCTGCGGGCTGCGCGCGGCGCGCCGTTTGAAGGCCGAGCGGGCTGCGTCGGTGAGCACGGTGATGAGATATCCCACCGCCGCGTAAGGATAGATCAGCGGGTACTCGCTGCCATCGCCGAGCCGGTGCGTGATCCACACATGCTCGCCGTCGTCCGACGATCCGGATGCCGTCAGATCGGTTATCTTGACCCCGTTCATGTCAGCCATATCGATGCCATAAACTCCTGATAAAGGTGGCGGTACCTTAGCCGCGTCGGCGCTTCGGGCAAGCCCGCCAAGACCGACGCGAATTTGTGCGCGGCCGTCATCGCTTGTGGCGAACTGCCGCATCCTGTTCTGCGCGATCCGGCCGGCGGCGAAAACAGCGGAAGTTGACGCGGGTCAAGGCGCCGCGGCGCCGGTCGCGCCTATTGTCGGCCGAGTCTACGGCGCTACCGGCAAGGAGAGGCGGAACAGATGGAGGTAGGCTTCATCGGCCTTGGTCATATGGGCCAACCCATGGCGCGCAACCTGCTCAAGGCCGGCCATCGCGTCATCGTCTATAACCGCACGCGCAGCAGGGCAGAGGCGCTGGCGGCCGACAGCGCCGAAGTCGCTGACCGCCCGGCTCAATGCTGCCGCGGCGAGGCCGTCATCACCATGCTCAGCGACGATGCGGCGGTGGAAAGCGTCGTCTTCGGTGAGGGGAATATCCTGGCCGCTCTCGCGCCGGGCAAGGCGCATATCTCGATGAGCACGATCAGCGTCGCGCTGTCCGACCGCCTCGCCGAAGCGCACGCCAACGCCGGGCAGATCTACGTCGCCGCGCCGGTCTTCGGCCGTCCCGAGGCCGCTGCCGCAGCCAAGCTCTTCATCATCGTCGCCGGCCATGAGGGCCCGATCGCGCGCTACCGGCCCTTGTTCGACGCGATGGGCCAGCGCTTTTTCACCGTCGCCGAGAAGCCGTCCTCGGCCAATGTGGTCAAGCTCAGCGGCAATTTCCTCATCGCCTCGATGCTGGAGAGCCTCGGCGAGACCGTGGCACTGGTGCGGAAATCGGGGATCGACGTGATGCGCTACATCGACATTCTCACCAATACGCTGTTCAGCGCCCCGGTCTACCGCACCTACGGCTCCATCATCGCCAGCGAGGACTACGAGCCCGCCGGCTTCCGCCTCGTGCTTGGCCTCAAGGATATCCGTCTCGCGCTCGCCGCGGCCGAAGCCGAGGCGGTGCCGATGCCGGTCGCCAGCTTGGTCAGGGACCATTTCATAGAGGGAGTCGCCCAGGGTGACGGTGACGCCGACTGGGCGGCCTTGGCGCGCGTCGCCGCGAGAAACGCCGGGCTCTGAGCGGCGCGGGATTTCCGATTTGAAGAACCCGCAAGGCAGCATTGGGAGCAGACGGCGCGCCTCTTCAACACTGCTTTAGCCGTCGGCAGCGTCGGCCGCGGTCGCTGATTCCTCCGCTGCGCCGTTGTCGTGCTCGTTTTTTCGCATGCGGCGGATGGCGGCGGCGATCTGCCACCAGCTGGCAGCAGCGTCTGCCTCGCCGAATGCCAGCAGGTTCTGTGCCCGTCTTTCCGCTTCGTCCGCGGCGCGGCTGCCGTGATTCTCGATCATGCGGCGTGCCGCTCGGGCAAGATCGGCAGCCTCGATCGCAGCCTCGATCATTGCTCGATTGCCTCTGATGTCCTCAGGCAGCGCCGTCCGGGCTCGCGCGTTATAGCGGCGAGCCCCGGGGCTATGCGGCGCTTCATGCGGCGATCGTGAGCTGATTGACCACCTTGGAGACGCCGGGCGCCGCCCAGGCGGCGCGCTCGGCCTCCTGACGCTCGGCCCAGGACCGCACGGTGCCCTTGAGGATGACCTCGCTGCCGGTCGCCTCGACGGTGACGCGGTTGGCGTCGATCTCGGCGCTGCGCCGGAACGCCTCCTCGATCTTGCGCTTGATCTCGCTCGGCGTGACTTTGGGCTTGAGCCGGATGAGGTTGCTGACCCTTTTGACGCCTTTGATCCAGCGCACCGCGTTCTCCGCGGCGTCGCGCTGATAATTCCACTCGGCCTCCCCCTCGAGCGTGATCCAGCCGTTCTTGACGACGACCTTGATCTTGTCGGCGAAGAGCGGCAGCTGGGTCTTGATCGCCTGGACGGCATCGCGGGCGATGTCGGGGTCCGGCCGCTCGTCGATGCTGGGCAGGCGCACCTCGATGTCGTTTGCCACGCCGAGCACGCCGGCCACGCGTTTCGCCGCCGCCTCGGCCTCGAATTTCTGTGCATAGCTGCGGACGAAGCCGGTCAGGGCGACCACGCCGTCCTTGGCCGCCACGGCGATGTCGGTCGCGTCGATGTCCGGGTCCCACCGGAGCTCTTCTTCCACGTCCCGCTTGATGTCGTCATCGGACCTCATGGCAGCTCCTCATCTCTGTTCGGTTAGAACTATGACGCGGCCGCCCGCGACGCCTTGATCCCCGTCAACTTCGGCCGATTTATTGACGCTGCGCCGTCGCGCGGTTGCGCGGCCGCCGGTCGCGGCTGCCGTCGTCCTTTGCCTGTCGCTCACGCAATCAGGGAGACGGGGCGGAGATGAGCATGCCCGCGAACCACACCACGCCAACGCCGGGCGGCAGCTCCGTCCTGATCGACCAGCGGAAGCCGTCGGGAAAGCGATAGGCCTCGTCCGGCGTCGGCCGCAGCTCGCGGACGACCTCGGGTAGATTTTCCTCCATCTGATAGTCCGTCAGCATCGCTCGCACCATTCGCAAACACGAATATCAACGGGCGAGCAGTATGCCGGAGGCGCGGCGGGACGACCTTGACCGCCATCAATTACTCGCATGGGTTCGCGCCACCGGTCCCCGCACTCGAGCGCCCGCGCGTACGGCACAAAAACGCGCGCGTAGTTGACGCGCGTCAAGGCGCCAGCGAGTGCGCGCGTCGTAGGTTACGCGACTTAGGCGTGACAGCGAGCCCGTCGGCGTGCCGCCTGGTCGGCGACATGCGCCGCACGGCGGAGGATCGCACCGGCCGCTCGAGGCGCTCGCGCGTCGTGCGCCGACAACCTAGCCAGCCGAAGAAGGAGAGATCACATGTGTGCCATGTCCTTGCTGCCGTTCAACAGGGGCAGATCGGTGTCGCGGCGGCGGCCGGAGGAAGCCGACCCGCTGCTGGCGCTGCGTTAGGAGATGAGCCGGGTATTCGACGATTTCTTCTCCGGCGTGGGATTGCCGAGCTTCGCCGGTTCTGAGCCCGTCAGCGCAGTGGCGGCGATCCTCACCCCCCGCATGGACGTGAGCGAGACCGACGATGCGGTTCAGATCGCGGTGGAGCTGCCTGGCCTCGATGAGGGCGATGTCGAGGTGACGCTGGACGGCGACGTGCTGACAATTCGCGGCGAGAAAGAGACCGAGCGGGACGAGGAAGAGCGCGACTATCACATCATCGAGCGCGCCGAGGGCACCTTCTTGCGCACCCTGCGCCTGCCCTTCGAGGCCGATCCGGAGCAGGTGCAGGCCGCGTTCCAGGACGGCGTGCTGACCATCACGATCCCGAAGCCGAAAGAGGCCCAGCAGCGGTCGCGACGCATCGAGGTGCAAGGGCAGAGCGGCTCCGGCAACGGCTCGGCCGAGGCGTCGCGCAGCGGCTCGGGGAACGGCTCCGGCGAGCGCAGCCGCGCCGATCTCGCCGCCGCCGGCGACAAGCCGTCGGCCGACACATCCGCCGCCGGCGACCAATCCGCGTCGGCGTCGGGCGACAAATCCTCCGGCGGCAAATCGACGGCCGGCGGTCAACAGGGCGCGGCGTCAGGAACGGCGCAGACGGCAGCGGATCGCAAGTGAGCCAGGTGGCGTCATGACAGCAATCCCGCGTTTCCCGGTGGGTCTGTCGGGCGCGACGTGGAAGCGGCTAGAGCGGCCTTCGAGCGCGGCCGAGAAGGTCGTGGGCGCGGATAGCGGCACATCCGATGCAGGAATGTCCGGCCCCGCCTCGCCGCGATCTTCTCAATCGCGCTGAGCGCAAAGCGGGGTTCATGACGACCGATCGGTCGGCGGCGGCCGCACGATGAGCGCGGCTCTCGGCTTCCGCAGGAAGTTCGGCGTCATCGTTCCCTCGACCAATACGATCGTCCAGCCCGAATTGGATGCGATCCGGCCACGCGGCGTCACCAATCACGTGAGCCGGATTCCCATCCGCGACAGGCTCGTCAAGAACGATGACGACTTCCTCAAGCTGATCGCCGACATCCGCGGCGGCACGATGGACGCCGTCGACGTCGCCATGAGCTGCGCGCCCGATGCACTGATCCTGGCCGCGTCGGCCGAGAGCTTCTGGGACGGCATGGAGGGCGGGCGGCGGCTTCAGGAGTGTATCGAGGCGCGGGCGGGCGTCGGCGTTGCCATCCCGTCCGAAGCGTGCTGCGCCGCGCTGCGAAAGTTCGGCGGCGTCAAGCGCCTCGGCGTCATCACGCCCTACATGCCCGTGGGCGACGGGCAGGTGCGCAAATTCTTCTCCGAATGCGGCTACAAGATCGTTGCCCTGAGGGGCTGCGATGCCAGAGCCCGCTGCGGGTGGCGCAGGTCGGCGAGGGCGAGCTGCGCGACGCCATCGACGAGCTCGACGACCCCCTGATCGAGGCGATCGTCCTGGTCGGGTCCAATCTGGCGGCGGCGCGCATCGCCGCCATCGCCGAGTGCTGGCTCGACATGCCCGTCATCGCCGCGAACACCGCAACCTATTGGCGAGTGCTGCGCCAGAACGGCATCGACGACAAGGTCTTTGGTTTCGGCTCGCTGCTCGAGGATTATTGAGAGCGGAGCGCCAGCGCCGGCTCGACCAGGACGATGCGGAAGGCCCGGATCTCGCCATCGGTGGCGCGGACTGAGAGATATTCGCCAGGACGGCAGACGTGATCCTCCAGCCGGTAGATCGGCTCGTCGTCCTCGTCGCCGACGAAATAAGAGAATGCCCAGATGTCGCGCGCCGGATGCACCAGTTCCCCCACCAGGTCGTCGTCGCCCTCCCAGAAGCGATGGACGGTGCAGACTTCCGGCGCCTTCTCCCAGGTCGCGCGGTCGATCCGGCCGCCCTTGTCGAGCGGCATGACGACCTCATAGCCATGCCGCGTGCTGCCGCCGGGAAATTCCCGGCTGCGCGCCAGCTCGAGCCGCACGCGTTTGAGCATCGACTGCCTCCCTTATCCCGCCGGCGACGGCGCAGCCATGTGCTCCGCCGACGGACGGGTGCCATGCTAACGCCGGAGGGGCGCTCGGCGCGCCATGTGATGCCCACCTTGTCCTGCCCGGGCATCTCGCTCGGAGAGACCGTGACGCGGACGATGAGCTTGCATCCACCCCCCGCACGACGACGAGCAGCGCGCGTGCTTGGCCTGCGTGCGCCTCGCCCGAAGCCCGGCCTAGTCAACGCCATCACCGCCGCGTCGTCGCCAAGAATGCACGGGGTGCGACGTGGACCGCGTCCTGCGGTTGAGCGCGCGGGCGCCCGACGAAGCCATCGCCCCCGGCGGAATTGACCGAAATCAAGGCGAGCACGCGGCGGCTGTGGCAGACGAATAACACGCATCCGGGCGGCGGTTGCGGCCCGTTGCGCCCTCGGCACCTAGCCATTGACGGCAGCATCCCATCATGAAAGACGTCGCTCCCACGCTTCAGCTCTTCGGCACGCGCGGCTCGCCGGCGGCCTATGCCATCCGTGATTTCCTCGCGCGCTGTGATGTGCCCTTCGCGTGGATCGAGCTGCGCGACGACGAGCAGGCGCGCGCTTTCGCGTATGTCTCCGGCCTCGGCGACAACCGCCTGCCGCTCTGCGTCTTTGCCGATGGCACGCGGTTGGAGAACCCGACGGTCCGTCAGGTCACCGAGAAGCTCGGCTGGTTCAAGAACCCGTCGCGCTCGGAATACGATCTCAGCATCTACGGCGCCGGGCCAGCCGGGCTCAGCGCCGCCGTCTGTGGCGCCTCCGAGGGGCTGAAGACGGTGGTGGTCGAGCGCCTGGCGGTGGGCGGGCAGGCCGCCACCAGCCCGAAGATCGAGAGCTACCTCGGCTTTCCTCACGGCGTCAGCGGCGCGGAGCTGGCCGGACGCGCGTGGGAGCAGGCCTCGCGCTTCGGCGCCGAGATCCTATTGCTGCGCGAGGGCGTGCGCGGCGCGTTCGTGCCGGGCAAGGGTGTGGTCTACTTGGCCGACGGAACGAAGATCATCACGCGTCTCGGTTTGCGCGACGGGAATGGATTACCGCCGGCTCAACCTGCCGAACGAGGACCGGCTGTGGGGCGCCGGCGTCTATTACGGCGCCGGGGCGAGCGAGGCCTCGCTCTGCGCCAATGCCCGGGTGTTCGTCGTGGGTGGCGGCAATTCGGCCGGCCAGGCCGCGCTGCATTCGCGCGCTATGGCGCGAAGGTGACGATGGTCGTCAGGGACGAAGCGCTGGACAACAACCTGTCGCACTACCTCGTCGATCGCATTCGCGCGGCGCCGCAGATCGAAGTGCTGCTGCACACCGAGGTGACGGCGATCCACGGCGACATGCTGCTGCGGGCGATCGGCCTCAGAAACAACCAGACCGGCAAGGAGTGGACGGCGGAGACGAGCTGGCTCTTCGTCTGCATCGGCGGCGTCCCGCATACCCGATGGGCCGCCGAGCTCGGCATCCGCTGCAGCGATGCCGGCTTCATCATGACCGGTCCCGATCTCCTGAAGAACGAAGCGCGTCTCGAGGGATGGAAGCTCGACAGGGAACCGTACTATCTGGAAACCAGCATCCCCGGCGTGTTCGCCGCTGGCGACGTGCGGCACGGTTCGATCAAGCGCTACGCCTCGGCGGTCGGCGAAGGCGCAATGGCCGTGATCTCCGTGCATCGCTATCTGACGCTGGGCTAGTCTCGCCACCGCCGGCGACACCGCGCGGTCAGGCGCGACTGTGGGGCGCCGCGCCCGCGCGGCGCGGAACCGGGCGCCGGCTGGCGGCGCGTCATCCCGCGATGCCGATGCCGGCCGACATCGCCGCTTCCGCCAACGCCTCGCGGTCGACGATCCTCACCTGGCGCGTATTGGCGAGCCGGATGCTGCCGCGGTGCTTGAGGTCGGTCAGCGAGCGGCTCACCGTCTCCACGGAGATGGCGAGGTAATCAGCGATGTCGTAGCGCGACATCGGCAGGACGACAACTTCCGCCGCGCCGTCCGCGGAACGGCTGGCCATCTCGATGAGGAACGCACCGACCTTCTCCAGCGCCGTGGTGCGCCCGAGAACGAGCATCCTGTCCTGAAGGCGAGAGATGGCCTTGAAGGCGATCTGGCGGATCAACCGGGCGAGCTCGGGATCGGCGTCGGCGAGCATCTCGAGGCGGCGGCGCGGGTAGCGGGCGATGACCGCGCCGTTGACGGCGGCGTTGGCGCCGAATTGGTGCTCCTTCCCCGTGGCGAAGCCGAAGAAGTCGCCCGGCATCAGGAAATCCACGATCTGGCGCTGGCCGTTCGCCGCATCGGCGCATTTTCTCACCAGCCCGGCGACGACGCGATACCAGTATTCCGTCGCATCGCCGGGGCGGTAGATGTCCTGCCCGCGGCTGCATGAAGTGATCGCCGCCACGGAGTCGAGGACGGACATCGCGTCAGGCTTGGCGAATCCGACCGAGCGCACGGTGCCGCTATCTGTGGGAGGGAACATGGCGCGCCATTCGGGCATGGATTTTGCCTTGTACTCTTACGGGTGACCCAGACACTAATAAAGTGCCCGGTGAGCATTGATTGTCAACGCGGATATTTGAAAGGACTTCGCCTCACCTAAATTAGCGAAGCGAAGGTATCGCGTTGATTATATTGTGCGAAGTGGATTTGACGTGAATTGGAACCGACAAGGCGCGTCGGCGTTGCAGCGTCGTTGCGATGCGCCCGAAAATTTAGCGCAAAACGGATACGGAAAATTGAGCGCCGCCAAGCGATCCGCGCTTCGGCGTTGGATGTCGTGCAAAGGAGGGCCGCGACGGCCGTGCCCGACATCGCCGCCGGGCACAGAAAATGCGCATGAGTTGACGCGCATCAAGGCGCGGGCGCGCCGCCGCCCTAACTTGGCTCGAAGCGGCGCGCGTTTTGCGTCCGGGGGGTACGCCCGCACACGCGAAGCCGAATAGGAGGTACGATGAGGTCCAACAGCGAAGGCGCGATGCGCACTCTGCCCGTGATAGCCGCGGCCGCTCTTCTGATCGGCCTGTCGGCCTGCTCCTCCTGGAAATCCGGTTCATCGACGCAGTCCAGCGATTCAGGCTCGTCGACGCCGTCCGCCGGCACGGGATCATCGACGCCCAGGATGAGCGAATCGCAGGTCCGGCAGGATTTGAGCGATCACGGCTACAGCAACGTGTCCGGCCTGCATCAGTCGGACAATGATTGGATGGGTTCCGCGACCGACAGCAGCGGTACGCCCGTCAATTTCGACATCGACCAGCAAGGCGTCATCGTCATCATTCCTTGACGCCGCGGCGCCTCGGCTCTCGCGCGGCGGCGGCAATCGTCGCGCCCGGCAGACTCCGTGACCGGCCCATCGGGAGCGGCGGCACGCGGCAGGATGCGATCGGCAGGCGCGCCCCATGGTCGCGCCGATCAGGCCGTCTCTCACGGTGGGCTCGCGCATGAGCGACTTGCCCGCGCGCTTTCATGACCTTGTCATGCCCGGCGAGGCCGTCGCCGGCACGGTCGTCATCGTGCTCGTCGCGTTCGTCGGCAGCCTCTACATCAACCGCGCATTGAGCCGCGTGCTGCTGGGCATTCTGCCGCGGCTCCGTCTGCCGTCGGAGACGACGGTGTTGTTCACGCGTGCGCTGAGTTCGCTGCTGTGGCTCTCCGCCGGCCTCCTCGTTCTCGATGTCTGGGGCATCAGTGTCGGCGGTATATGGACCGTCCTGGCGAGCGTCGCCGCGGTGATCGGCGTCGGCTTTCTTGCCGTCTGGACGATGGTCAGCAATATCACCGCCAACCTGTTCATCACCATCTGGCATCCTTTCCGTCTCGGCGACACCGTGGAGCTCCTGCCCGAAAACCTGCGCGGCCGGGTGATCGACCGCAACCTCATGTTCACGGTGCTGCGCGAGGCGAGCGGCGCGACACTGCAGATCCCCAATAACCTGTTTTTCCAGAAGATGTTCCGCGTCTTCGCGAGCGACGAGCAGTACCTGTTCGAATTTCTCGAGGAGGGCGCCCGGTCGCGCGCGGGGTCGCCGCCCCCGGCCGCGCAGGACGCGGCGCCCGCGGCCGCGCTGCAAGCGTCGCCGGCGGAAAAGATGCCGCGAAGTTGACCGGCATCAAGGCGCGGGCGAAGGCGCGCATCATAGCCTCGTCGCGGGAGACGTCGAGGAGGCAGGATGAGGCGCGACAGCGATATCAAGCGCGACGTCGAGCAAGAGCTTCGCTCGACGCCGAGCATCGACGCGACCGATATCGCGGTGACGGTCAAGGACGGCGTGGTCACGCTGACCGGCTTCGTGCACAGCTACATCGACAAATTCGAGGCCGAGCAGATCGCCAAGCGCGTCCTCGGCGTCCTCGGCGTGGCGAACGATCTCGAAGTGCGCCTGCGCGGCCGCGACGAAAGGCCCGATCCTGAGATCGCCCGCGACGCTGTGGCGGCGATCAAGACGCGGCTGCCGCTCGCCGGAAAGGACATCAAGGTGGTGGTCGAGGACGGCTGGGTCACGCTCGAGGGCGAGGTCGAGTGGCATTACCAGCGCGAGTTCGCCGAGAGCACGGTGCGCTGGGTCAAGGGCGTCAAGGGCGTCACCAATCTGATCAAGCTCAGGCCCGTCCCCGCGCCGTCCCCGGACGAGATCAGGCGCAAGATCGAAGAGGCGTTCCGGCGCAGCGCGGAGATCGACGCGAACCGCATCGCCGTCGAGGCGCATGGCGGCGAGGTGATCCTCAAGGGCACGGTGCGCTCCTGGGCCGAGCGGCAGGAAGCCGAGCGCGTCGCCTGGGCCACGGCCGGCGTCAGCAAGGTCGATAACTGGCTCGCCGTGAGCGCATGAGCGCGTCGCATGCGCCAATCCGGCAGGCGCGCCGCGCGCCAGCGCGGGTCGCTCCCGTCAGACGGAGGGGTTAGGCATGATCGGTCGCTTCGTCGCTGACCGTCTCGCGCGGCATGCGGCTTTCGCCGCTGATCGACGAGGCGCGCCACCTGGCGGGCCTGACTGTCGGCGTCGACCGTGACGACGACGACGCACCGCCACGGGCCTGCGATGGACCGCAAAGGATGAGCCCGCAGGGTGGTGCCATGAAGCGGTCCATATCCGTCATGATCGCCGCGCTGCTGCTGGCGGGATGCGCGGCAGCGCGCAGCGCGTCGGACGACCCGCCCGCCGCCGTCATGCTGCGCTGGGATCAATCCGCGCCCGACCCGCTGCGGCCGCAGAACGATCCGCCGAACGCGATCCTGGTCCGCTGGACGCCGGCGGCCGGCGACATTGTCGATCCGAAATACCTGGCCGAGCAGCATTGCCTCGCCTGGGACGGGCGCGCGGAGCAGGTCAGTGAGCAGGTTAGCGGCGAGACGCACCTTGCGGAATTCGTCTGCAAGCCGCTGCGGCAGCGTTGAAGGCGAACGGGTGCGCGCCATGGCCATCAAAGACATTCTCGTCCACGTCGATGCGTCGCCGGCCTTCGATCCCCGGCTGCATCTTGCGATCGGGCTGGCGCGGCGGTTCGACGCCTATGTCACGGCTGTCCTGGTCCTGCCGCCGATCGACGTCCTCGCCTTGGCCGATAGCGGACCCGTCGCGGCGGAGCTCGCCTCCTACCTCGCAGCGCTGGGGGACGAGGCGGCGGCGGCCGAGCAGCGCTTCCTCATGACATTGCGGCGCCACGGCCTGCACGGCGAATGGCGCACGGATAGAGATTCGGCCGCGCAAAGCCTGACGCGCTTCGCGCAAACGGCCGACCTCGTGATCCTCCGGCAGCGCGATCCCCGGCGCGCCGTGGAGCTGCTCTACCCGGAGGACGTCGTTCTCGCCTGCGGCCGGCCCGTGCTGATGGTGCCCTATGCCGGGCGCTTCGATCGCGCCGGCGAGACCGTGCTGGTCGGCTGGAATGCCAGCCGCGAGGCGACGCTGGCGGTGCATGAGGGGCTGCCGTTGCTGGCGGCGTCCGGCTCCGTGACGCTGCTGTCGGCCAGGGCCCGCGGCGAGGATGACGCTGTGCCGACCGCCGAACTGACCGAGCATCTCGCCAAGCACGGGCTGCATGCCCGGACGGAGCTGATCGAGGCGCGCGATGCCGATGTAGCGGACGCGATGAACGCCCGCGCCGCAACGCTTGGCGCGGATCTCATCGTCATGGGCGCCTATGGCCATTCGCGCTTGCGCGAGACCATCCTGGGCGGGACGACGCAGGCGATGCTGCGGCACATGACCGTGCCGACCTTGATGGCGCATTGACGATGTCGCGGCCGCGGCGGCAAGGGCGAGCGCCACCACAGCGCCAACGAGCTTCACCTCGTCCGCTTCCAGGCGCGGCGCGCCACGGAGATCGCGGCCAGACTCGGGCGGGGCTGAGAGCCGCCCGAGGCTCCTCGCCCCGGGCGGCTGGTTCTCAGAAGTCCATGTCGGATGGCATGGGCGGCGCGGCGGCGGCCCCGTCCTTCTTCTCGGGCTTTTCGGCGACCATTGCCTCGGTCGTCACGAGCAGGCCGGCGACGGATGCGGCGTGCTGCAGCGCCGTGCGCACGACCTTGGTCGGATCGATGATACCGGCCTTGATCATGTCCTTGAACTCGCCGGTCTGCGCGTCATAGCCGACATTGGGGTCGCCGCGGTCGACCAGCTTGCCGACGACGATCGATCCGTCGAACCCAGCCTTCTCGGCGATTTGGCCGACCGGCACCTGGGTCGCCTTGCGCACGATGTCGAGGCCGACCTTGCGCGCGTCGGTCTCGACGTTGATTCTGTCGAGCGCGGACACGGCATAGAGCAGCGCGCCGCCGCCGCCGGGGACGATGCCTTCCTGCACCGCCGCCCTGGTGGCGTGGACGGCGTCGTCGACGCGATCCTTGCGCTCCTTGACCTCGACCTCCGTCGCGCCGCCGACGCGGATCACCGCGACGCCGCCGGCGAGCTTCGCCAGCCGCTCCTGCAGCTTCTCGCGGTCGTAGTCGGAGGTCGTCTCCTCGATCTGCGCTTTGATCTGCTGGATGCGCGCCTTGATGTCCTCCTTCTTGCCGGCGCCGTCGATGATGGCGGTGTTCTCCCGGTCGATGCGCACGCGGCCGGCGCGCCCCAGCATCTCCAGCGTGACGTTCTCGAGGCTGATGCCGAGATCCTCGGACAGGAACTGCCCGCCGGTGACGATGGCGATGTCCTCGAGCATCGCCTTGCGGCGATCGCCGAAGCCCGGCGCCTTCACCGCCGCGACCTTCAAGCCGCCGCGCAGGCGGTTGACCACCAGCGTCGCCAGCGCCTCGCCCTCGATGTCCTCGGCGACGATCACCAGCGGACGGCTAGACCGCACGATCTGCTCGAGCAGCGGCAGCAGCGGCTGCATGCCCGACAGCTTCTTCTCGTAGATCAGGACATAGGCCTCCTCGAGTTCGGCGATCATCTTCTCGGCATTGGTGATGAAATAGGGGCTGATATAGCCGCGATCGAACTGCATGCCCTCGACGACGTCGAGCTCGGTCTCCAGGCCCTTCGCTTCCTCGACGGTGATGACGCCCTCGTTGCCGACCTTCTGCATCGCCTGGGCGATCATCTCGCCGATCTCGCGCTCGCCGTTGGCGGAGATGGTGCCGACCTGGGCGATCTAATCATTGGTCGAAACGTTGCGCGAGCGCTTGCGCACTTCGTTTACGATCACGCCCACCGCCTGGTCAATGCCGCGCTTCACGTCCATCGGGTTGAGGCCGGCGGCGACGCCGCGCACGCCTTCGCGCACGATCGCCTGGGCCAGCACTGTCGCGGTGGTCGTGCCGTCGCCCGCGAGCTCGCTCGTCTTCATGGCGACTTCCTTCAGCATCTGCGCGCCCATGTTCTCGAACTTGTCGGCGAGCTCGATCTCCTTGGCCACGGTCACGCCGTCCTTGCTGATCCGCGGCGGGCCGAAGGATTTATCGAGGACGACGTTGCGCCCCTTGGGGCCGAGCGTCACCTTCACCGCGTTCGCCAAGACATCGACGCCGCGCATCACCTTCTCGCGCGCCTGGGCGCCGAACCGCACTTCTTTCGCAGCCATGTCGAGCTTCCTTCGCGTTAAGCCGCCCGCGCCGATGCGCGTCCGGTGCCCTCGATCACGCCGAGGATGTCGGATTCCTTGAGGATCAGGCGGTCCTCGCCCTCGATCACGACTTCCGTCCCCGCCCACTTGCCGAACAGCACGCGGGCGCCCTGCTTGACGTCGAGCGGATGGAGCTTGCCGTCCTCGCTGCGCGCGCCCGGGCCGACGGCGAGCACCTCGGCCTCGACCGGCTTCTCCTTGACGGTGTCGGGGATGATGATGCCGCCCGGCGTTTTCTCTTCGGCCTCGATCCGCCGCACCAGGACACGATCATGCAGAGGTCTAAATCCCGCCATTTTTTTGCTCCTTCGGCTTGGCCGTCTTGGTCGCTTTGCGCGGCGTCGCCCGTCGTGCGGCCGCGGGCCTCGCCGGCACCGCCGCCCGCGGCCACGCCGACCAGCGCCGGGCGCAGCAGGCGGTCGTGGTAGGCGTAGCCGGGCTGCAGCACCTGGCTCACCGTGCCCGCCGGCTGGCTGCGATCCTCGACCTCCATCATCGCGTGATGGCGGTGCGGATCGAACGCATCGCCCGGCGCGGGCTCGATCCGCCGGATGCCGTGCCTCGCCAGCGCATCGAGCAGGGCCTTTTCCGTCGCCGCCACGCCGGCAAGCAGCGTCTGGATCAGCTCGTCCTGGTCGGCCTGCTCGCCGGGGATGCTCTCGATGGCGCGGCGGATGCTGTCGGCGGTCGGCAGCAGATCCTTGATCACCGCCGCCGCCGCGAGCTTGACCGCGTCCTCGCGCTCGCGCGCTGCCCGGCGGCAGCGGTCGCGGTTGGGCGACACTCGGCACCGCCGGCCGCCTCGTCGGCCACGTGTTTATCTACAAGGGCGATGATTCAGGCTTCGTCGCCGAACGCGAGTGACTTCTTCAACAACCTGCTAGACGCCGTGCGGCAGCGCGCCGGCCGGCGGCGCCTCGTGCGCGCGCCGGCGCAGGCGGAAGGCGAGCACCAGCAGCGCCACGCCGAAGATCAGGGCGTAGGCGCCTATCCACCAGGTCAGCACCAAGGCGCCGATAACCGGCCACAGGATCAGCAGGAAGCCCCAGATCACCGAGACGATGCCGCCGAACGCCATCAGCCACCGGCCATGCGCGAGGTTGAGGCGGAAGGCGGCGGCCCACAGCATCGCGCCGCTGATGATCGCCCAGGCGCCCATCAGCAGCACGAAGGCGAAGATCGTCGCGACCGGAAAGAGGAAGGCGATCGCGGCGGCGGCGAGGTCGACGATGCCCTCGAAGATCAGCCAGCCCCAGCGCTCGTGGCGCCGCGCCGCGCGCACTGCGGCGACGATGGCGAGGACGCCGTCCACCACCATGTAGGCGGCGAAGAGCAGCACCAGCGCGGCCAGCGTCGGGCCCGGCAGGAGAATCGCGACGATGCCGAAGAGGATGGCGAGGACGCCGCGCAAGGCGACGAGCCACCAGTTCCGGGCCAGCGCGGCGCTCATGGCGTCGTTGGTCGCGGGCGCGCCCGCCATGCCGAAGGAGGCCCAGAAATCCGACGGGCCCGAGACGGAGGCGGGCTTGGCGCCCTGGTAGTCGGGATCGGGGCGCTCGCCGGGGTTCCGAGGATTATCTGCGCTCATGTCCGGCTCCTTTGTGTGTGACTGATCATTCGGCGGCGGCGCGGCTGGTTTCGTCCGATCCGGGCCGGACCGGCTCGATCACCAAGCCGAGCGGCGTCGCCGTGACGCGCACGGTGTCGCCGTCATGGATGGTGCCCGCGAGGATGCGCTCGGCCAGCGGGTTCTGCAGCTCGCGCTGGATCACGCGCTTCAGCGGCCGCGCGCCGTAGACCGGGCTGTATCCGGCATCGGCGAGCCAGCGCTTGGCATTGTCGTCGACCTCGAGCTTGATCTTGCGCTCGGCAAGGAGCCGCTCCAGGTGGCGCAGCTGGATGTCGACGATCCCGGTTATGTCCTGGCGCGACAGGCGGCGGAAGATCAGGATCTCGTCGAGCCGGTTGAGGAATTCGGGGCGGAACGCCGCGCGCACCGCGTCCATCACCTGCGCGCGTACCGCCGAGACGTCCTGGTCCTCGGCGAGGCCGGCGAGATACTCGCTGCCGAGGTTTGAGGTGAGGACGATGAGCGTGTTGCGGAAATCGACCGTGCGGCCCTGGCCGTCGGTCAGCCGCCCGTCGTCGAGTACCTGCAGCAGCACGTTGAAGACGTCGGGATGCGCCTTCTCGACCTCGTCGAACAGGATCACCTGGTAGGGGCGGCGGCGTACCGCCTCGGTGAGGCTGCCGCCTTCCTCGTAGCCGACATAGCCGGGCGGCGCGCCGATGAGCCGCGCCACCGAATGCTTCTCCATGTATTCGGACATGTCGATGCGCAGCAACGCGCGCTCGTCATCGAACAAGAACGCCGCCAAGGCGCGCGTAAGCTCGGTCTTGCCGACGCCGGTGGGGCCGAGGAACAGGAACGAGCCGAGCGGGCGGTTCGGGTCCTGCAGCCCCGCCCGTGCGCGCCGCACCGCGTTGGCGACGGCGCGCACGGCCTCGTCCTGGCCGACGACGCGCTGCTTCAGCGCGTCTTCCATGTGCAGCAGCTTCTCGCGCTCGCCCTCGAGCATCTTGTCGACAGGGATGCCGGTCCAGCGCGACACCACGGCAGCGATGTGCTCGGGCCGCACCGCCTCGTCGACCATCTGTCCGCCGCTCTCGCGCGCCTCCGCCTCCTTGAGCTTGCGCTCGAGCTCGGGGATGATGCCGTAGGTGAGCTCGCCGGCGCGCGCCCAATCGCCCTTGCGCTGCGCCTGCTCGAGCTCGATGCGTGCGCGCTCGAGCTGCTCCTGGAGCTTCTGCGTGCTGGCGATCTTGTCCTTCTCGGCCTGCCACTGCGCGGTGAGCTCGGCGGCGCGCTCCTCGAGCTGCTCCAACTCCCGGGTCAAGGCCTGGAGGCGCTCGCGCGACGCCGGGTCGTTCTCCTTCTTGAGTGCCTCCTGCTCTATCTTGAGCTGGACGATGCGGCGGTCGAGCTCGTCGAGCTCCTCGGGCTTGGAGTCGATCTGCATGCGCAGCCGCGCCGCCGCCTCGTCGATGAGGTCGATCGCCTTGTCGGGCAGGAAGCGGTCGGTGATGTAGCGGTTGGAGAGCGTCGCGGCGGCGACGATCGCGGCGTCGGTGATGCGCACGCCGTGATGCAGCTCGTATTTCTCCTTGATGCCGCGCAGGATCGAGATCGTGTCCTCGACCGTCGGCTCGTTGACGAACACCGGCTGGAAGCGCCGCGCCAGCGCCGCGTCCTTCTCGATGTGCTTTCGGTATTCGTCGAGCGTGGTGGCGCCGACGCAATGCAGCTCGCCGCGCGCCAGCGCCGGCTTCAGCATGTTGGACGCGTCCATCGCGCCTTCCGCCTTGCCGGCACCGACCAAGGTGTGCAGCTCGTCGATGAAGACGATGATCTCGCCCTGCGCCGCGGTGATCTCGGTGAGCACCGCCTTGAGCCGCTCCTCGAATTCGCCGCGGAACTTGGCCCCGGCGACGAGCGCGCCGAGATCGAGCGCCATGAGGCGCTTGTCCTTGAGGCTTTCGGGCACGTCGCCCTGGACGATGCGCAGCGCCAGCCCTTCGACGATCGCGGTCTTGCCAACGCCGGGCTCGCCGATCAGCACCGGGTTGTTCTTGGTGCGGCGCGACAGAACCTGGATGGTCCGCCGGATCTCCTCGTCACGGCCGATCACCGGGTCGAGCTTGCCCTCGCGCGCCGCCTCGGTCAGGTCGCGCGCGTATTTCTTGAGCGCGTCATA
>DASWFH010000239.1:0-5685 GCA_036394355.1 Allostellaceae bacterium
CCGATGGTGAGCGCGCCGCCAAGCTCGCCGCCCGCGGCCTCGATCTCCAACGCCGCCAGGGCGCCGCGCACCTTGCGTAGCTGCGCGTCGATCCAGTCCTGCCACTGGTATTCCTTCGGCCGCTGGATCTCGTAGCGGCCGAGGATGGCGGCGTCGAGGATGCCGTCGCCAAGCGCCTGCTGGCGCAGCGCGATCCAGCGCGCCTTGCCCGAGGACGGGAACAGCTTGGTGCCGCCATGTAGCGTATCCAGATACTCGCAGATCACCGGCGAGTCGTAGAGCACGAGCCCTTCGTCGGTGGTGAGCGCCGGCACTTTCACCAGAGGGTTCTCGCGCGCCATCTCCTCGTTGGGCTTGGTCGGCAGCACCACCGTCGGGATCCGCTCGATACGCTCGGCGAGACCCGTCTCCAGCGCCACGACCATGGCCTTGCGCACATAAGGGGAGGTCGGTGAGTAGCGAAGCTTCATGGGCCTAACTCCGATTGTTCCATGGCCGGTTGTCGGTTCAGAAACTGTCCTTGCGCCGCCGGATGGCGGCGAAGGTGGCGACCGGGTCGCCGCGCGCGCCGGCCGCCGCCTGCAAGGCCGGCTGGTCGGCGCGCAGAAACGGGTTGGTGGCGATCTCCTCGGCCATCGTGCCCGGCACCGTCGACTTGCCCTCGGCGCGTAGCGCGTCGACGCGGCGCGCGCGGGCAACGAGCGCGGGGTTGTGCGGCTCCACCGTCAGCGCGAAGTGCGCATTCGACTGCGTGTATTCGTGGCCGCAATAGACGCGCGTCTCGGGCGGCAGCCCGCGCAGCTTGCCGAGCGAGCGCCACATCTGCTCGGGCGTGCCCTCGAACAGCCGGCCGCAGCCCATGAGGAAAAGCGTGTCGCCGCAAAACAGCGCGCGCGAGCCGGCGAACCAATAAGCGATGTGGCCGCGGGTATGGCCGGGCACGTCGAAGACCTGCGCCTCCTGCGAGCCCAGGGCATAGCGCTCGCCTTCGCCCACCTCGACGTCGATGCCGGGAATGCGGTCGCGGTCGGCGCGCGGGCCGACGATCGTGGCGCCAGTCGCCTGCTTGATCTCGAGATTGCCCCCGGTGTGGTCGGGATGATGATGCGTGTTGAGTATGTGCGTGAGGCGCCAGCCGGTCTCGCCCAGCGCACGCAGCACCGGCTCGGCGACCGAGGGGTCGACCGCGCCGGTGGCACCGGTCTCCGTGTCGTGCAGCAGGTAGACGTAATTGTCCCGAAGCACGGGGATTTGGCGAATGACGAATTCGGGCATGGTCCCTCTGGTCGCGCGCGAACCTCTGGAGCCTAACGTAATGTGCCGAGCCGTCCCATGCTACACTCTGCTCATGTATGCCGACGTTGTCGACCTCCGCGATTTCTACACCGGCCGCCTCGGGCAGGTGGCGCGCCGCATGATCCGGCGTCGCATCCGCCTGATCTGGCCGAACCTCGCGGGCATGCGGCTGTTGGGGCTCGGCTACGCCACGCCCTACCTCAAGCTCTTCCGCGAGGAGGCGGAACGGGTGGTCGCGTTGATGCCGCCGCCCCAGGGCGTGCTGCCCTGGCCCGTGGACGGGGCCAATGCGGTGGCGCTGGCCGATGAGGGCGAGCTGCCGCTGCAGGACTTCTCGATCGACCGCGCGCTGCTCGTCCATAGCCTCGAATACAGCGAGCAGGTCCGCGCACTGCTGAAGGAGGTGTGGCGCGTGCTGGCCGGCGGCGGCCGCCTCATGGTCGTGGTGCCCAACCGCCGCGGCATTTGGGCGCGCGTCGATGCCACCCCGTTCGGCCAGGGGCATCCCTATACCGGCACGCAACTCTCGCGCCTGCTGCGCGAGGCGGATTTCACGCCCGAGCGAGTCTCCTCCGCGCTGTTCGTGCCGCCCAACGGCTCGCGCATGATGCTGCGCTCCGCCAACGCCATCGAGCGCATCGGCGAGCGCTGGTTCACCACCTTTGCCGGCGTGTCCATCGTCGAGGCGACCAAGCAGATCTACGCGGCGAAGCCTGCGGTGAAGCGCAAGGAGACGCGGCGGCGCGTCTACGTGCCGGTGGCGCACGGCGCGCCACGCGCCAGCGGATAGTCGCGATCAGCGCCGGGTGCGGCGCAGCAGGAACAGAGCCTGCTCCGCCAGCAGATTGGCGAGCGCGCCGCGCGGGTTGAGGCGGTAGGGCAGGCCGGCACGGTCGAGGGTGACGCTGCGCTCGATGACGATGCCCAGGTCCTCGCACAGCGCGACGAAATCGAGAATGGTGCAGAGATGGATGTTGGGCGTGTCGTACCAGCGATGCGCCAGCACCGGCGTCACCGGCATGCGGCCATGCGCGAGGAGGCGCAAGCGGATGCGCCAATGGCCGAAATTGGGGAAGGAGACGATGGCGCGCCGGCCGATGCGCACGAGATGCTCGAGCACCTCGCGCGGCTGATGCGTCGCCTGCAGCGTCTGGCTGAGCACGGCGTAGTCGAAGGCGTCCGAGGGATAATCCAGGAGATCGTGGTCCGCGTCGCCCTGGATGACCGAGAGGCCGTGCCGCACGCCGGCGTTGACGCCCGACTGCGACAGCTCCATGCCGCGGCCGTCGACGCGCTTGTGCTGCGCGAGGTAGGCCAGCAACTCGCCGTCGCCGCAGCCGATATCGAGCACGCGCGCGCCCGGCTCGATCATCTCCGCGACGAGCCGGAGATCGCCGCGCAGGCGCGCGCTGTCGGCGGCGGCGCTGGGGACGCTGCCGTCGGCGCTCATTCGCTCTTGAGGCCGCGGTGGCGCGCGCAACCGTCGAGGAAGCCGCGCAACGTGGCGAAGAACTCCGGCTCCTCGAGCAGGAACGCGTCATGGCCCTTGTCGGTCTCGATCTCGACGAAGCTCACATTGGCGGCGACGGCATTGAGCGCGTAGACGATGGCGCGGTTCTCCGCCGTCGGGTAAAGCCAGTCGCTGGTGAAGGAGATGCTGCAGAACCGCGTCTTGGTGCCGCGAAAGGCATTGGCGAGCACGCCGCCATGCTCCGCCGCCAGGTCGAAATAATCGCAGGCGCGGGTGATGTAGAGATAGGAATTGGCGTCGAAGCGCTCGACGAAGGAGATGCCCTGGTGGCGCAGATAGTTCTCCACCTGGAAATCGGCATCGAAGCCGTAGGTAAGCCCCTGCCGGTCCTGCAGGCTGCGGCCGAATTTGCGGTGCAGCGCCTGCTCCGAGAGGTAGGTAATGTGCGCGGCCATGCGCGCCACCGCGAGGCCGCGCGCCGGCCGGCGCCCGCTGTCGAGATAATTGCCGCCGCGCCATTCGGGATCGGCCATGATCGCCTGCCGCCCGACCTCGTGAAAGGCGATGTTCTGTGCCGAGTGTCGCGCCGCCGTGGCGATCGGCACCGCGGCGAAGACGCGCTCGGGAAAAGACGCCGCCCATTGCAGCACCTGCATGCCGCCCATCGAGCCGCCGGTCACGCAGAACAACGTCTCGATGCCGAGATGGTCGATCAGCACCTTCTGCGCACGCACCATGTCGGCGACGGTGATGACCGGGAAGGACAGACCCCACGGCTTCCCCGTCGCCGGGTTGATCTCCATCGGCCCGGTGCTCCCCATACAGCCGCCGAGCACATTGGCGCAGATGAGGAAATAGCGCCCGGTGTCGAGCACCTTGCCGGGGCCGACCAGCGTCTCCCACCAGCCCGGCTTGCCGGTCATGGGATGCGGCTCCGCGACATACTGGTCGCCGGTCAGCGCGTGGCAGATGAGGATCGCGTTCGAGCGCTCGGCATTGAGCTTGCCATAGGTCTGGTAGGCGATGGTGTAGGGCCCGAGCGACACGCCGCAGTCGAGCAGCAACGGCTCCGTCACCACCAGCCGGAAACCGGGGCGGTCGGAAGCAAGGGCGGTCTCGCGGGTCGGCGACGGGGCGGGCACGCTCGTCTCTGTAATGCCGGATATGGCATCGCTGGGCTGTGCCAGAAGGCCGCACAGCCGGTTCCCAAGGCCGGCATAGCTAGGGATCAAGACCCCGGTATGTCAATGTTTTCTTTGCTTTCGGCGATCGGCCGAACTATCTCTATCGCCTTCCGGTTTGCACATAATTTGCCATGGCCACCAGCACTTCCGCACTCGACGATTTGCGCCGCCGCATCGACCAGATCGACGACCAGCTGCACGACCTGATCATGCAGCGCGCCGAGATCGTCGAATCCGTCGCCCGCGCCAAGAAGCGCGGCGGCATCGCCACCGTCCGTCCAGGGCGCGAGGCCGCGCTGCTGCGCCGCCTCGTCGAGCGGCATCGCGGTCGCTTCCCGCGCACCGTTTTGGTGCGGCTTTGGCGCGAGCTGATCAGCGGCGCCATTTCGCTGCAGGGGGAGTTTGCCGTCGCCGTCCATGCGCCCGGCGCCATCCCCGATTATTGGGACCTGGCGCGCGATCACTATGGCAGCCACATGCCGATGCTGGCGTTCCACTCGGCGGGCGAGGTGCTGCGCGCCCTGAGCGAGGGCCGCGCTGCCGTCGGCGTCCTGCCGATGCCGGCCGAAGGCGAGAGCGCGCCATGGTGGCCGCTGCTCACGGCGAGCGGCGCCAGCGCGCCGCGCGTCATCGCGCGTCTGCCTTTCGCCGGGCGCGGCAATGCCCGCGGCGAGAGTACCAATGCGCTGGTGATCGGCCACGCCGAGTTCGACCCGACCGGCGCCGACTGCAGCTTCCTCGCATTCGAGATCCAGGGCGAGCTCAGCCGCGCCCGCCTGATCGGCGCGCTCAATGAGGCCGGTCTTGCCGTCACGCTGTTCGCCGCGCACACCTCCGACGGCACGGCGGCGTGGAACCTCGTCGAAATCGACGACCTCGTGACGGCGGATGATGCGCGCCTGCAAAAGGCGCTGGCGCCGCTCGGGGAGCGGGTGGCGCGCGTCACGCATCTCGGCGCTTATGCTCGGCCCTTGGCGCCCGCGGCGCTCGCCGGCACGGCGTGAGCGCCATGTCCGATCTGCCCGCGCCGCGGCCCGGCATTCTCGACATCGCGCCTTATATCGGCGGCGAGGCGAAGGTGTCCGGCGTCGCGCGCCTCATCCGCCTCGCCTCGAACGAGAGCGCGCTGGGGCCGAGCCCGCGCGCGGTCGAGGCCTATCGCGCCGCAGCCGGCGACATCTACCGCTATCCCGACGGCGCCTCCATCGCGCTGCGCCAGGCGCTGGCGCGGCGCTATGGGCTTGACGCGCAGCGCATCGTCTGCGGCACGGGCTCGGACGAGCTCATCGGCCTCCTGGCGCGCTGCTATGCCGGGCCCGGGGACGAGGTGCTCTACAGCCGCCACGGCTTCCTCCTGTACCCGATCGCGGCCAAGGCAGCGGGCGCCGTGCCGATCGCGGTGCCCGAGAAGAACCTCACCGCCGATGTCGACGGCTTCCTCGCGCGCATCACGCCCAGGACGCGGCTGGTCTTTCTCGCCAATCCCAACAACCCCACCGGCACCTTTCTGTCGCGCCGGGAAGTGACGCGGTTGCAGCGGGGGCTGCCGGCCTCGACGTTGCTGGTGATCGACTCGGCCTATGCCGAGTTCGTCACGCGCAATGATTACGAGCCCGGCATCGAGCTGGTCGACGCGGCGCAAAATGTGGTGATGCTGCGCACCTTCTCGAAGATCTACGCGCTTGCCGGCCTGCGCATCGGCTGGGGCTATTTCAGCACGCCGGTCGCCGACGT
>DASWFH010000240.1:0-1662 GCA_036394355.1 Allostellaceae bacterium
CGGCCGCGCTCAGCATGCGCGGCGAGCCGTTGGACAGGATCGCCGCCGGCCGCCGGGCGCGCTTGAGCGCGTCGAGCACGGTCACCGCATCGGGATAGGCCTGGATATGCAAGAAGGCGTCCATCAGGCGCGCGCGCAACGCCGCATCGGCGATGCCAAGCACGGCGAGGGCGTAGTCGAGCGACTCGCCGGTCACTTGCCAGAAATCGGCGTGCGCGCCCATGAGGCTGCGCAGCCAGCTGTATTCGAGCTGCCGCGTGCGCCACAGCGCGCCGAGCGCCTCGGCCTTGTCGCCGAGCGCGTCGGCGCAGCGGCGGGCAGCCGAGGTGAGATCGAACAGCGTGCCGTAAGCATCGAAGACGCAGGCGCGAGTGGCGGCAAGGGAGCGATCGGGCATGGCGGTTCTCCTGGCTGCGAAGTAGGAGATACCCGCCCGCCGGTCAGCGTTTCAAGTCGCTTGCCAAGGAGGAACCGAGGCTCTGGTCGCCCATGCGCAGCCGGTAGAGCTGCAGGTTTTCCAGCACGCGCTGCACGTAATTTCGGGTCTCGCCGATCGGGATCGATTCGATCCAGTCGATGACATCGACATCCTTGGAGCGCGGGTCGCCGTAATCGCGAATCCACTGGCGCACCCGGCTGGGCCCGGCATTGTAGGCGGCGATGGCGAGCACGTAGGAGCCGGAAAAGTCGCCGAGCAGCCCGTCGAGATAGGCCCGCCCGATGGTGACGTTGTAGTGCCGGTCGGTGGTCAGCCGATGCTTGTCGAAGTGCAGGCGCAGAGTGTGCGCGACGCGCCTGGCGGTCGCCGGCATGACCTGCATCAGGCCGAGCGCGCCGGCCGAGCTCACGGCCCCGCGATCGAAGGCGCTCTCCTGGCGCGTCATCGCCAGCACCAGCGGGTGCTCGACGCTGCCGCCCGGCGGCAGCTCGGAGAGCGGGTAGCCCTCGGCGAGCAGGACGACGCCGGCATAGCTCGCCTTCTTGGCGACAGTGATTGCGAGGTCGGGACGATCGACCTGCAGCGCGAGATGCGCGACCAGCGCATGCTCGCCCGGCGACTTCGCGAGCTCGCTCAGGCGCAGCATGAAGGGCCGCATGTACTCCGTCGCATCGATCTCCGAGAGCTGGCGCAGCACCCGCACGAGCTCCTGCTTGTCGAAGGCCTCGGACTCGGCGGCGCTGGGTGTCGGCTCGTCGAGCGCGCGCTCGAGCTTGGGCTCGCCCAAGGCGGTGGCGGCGAGCTGGCCGTAATAGGTGGTGAGGTGCTCGGCCGCGGTGCGATACCAGGTGGCGGCGAGCTGGTCATAGCCCATGGCGTCGGCGGCGCGACCCGCCCAATAGGAGGCGCGGGCGACGCTGACCGGCAGCTTCACCACCTCGTAGAGGCCGACGAAATGGTTGTAGGCGCGGTCGGGCTCGTGGATGAAGCGCAGCGCCACCCAGCCGGCGAGGAATTCGAGCTCGGCATAGACCGGCCCGCTGCTCAGCCCATGCCGCGCCGCGAGGCGATAGGCGAGCTGCACGTCGCCGGTCGCCAGCGCGTAGCGGCCGAGGCTCTGGCGCTCGGCGGCCCAGGCGATCGGCCGGACCAGATCTTCCGGCGCATGGTCGAGGATGGCGACGGCCTCGTCCGAATGTCCCTTGCGGTTGCGCCAGCGCATC
>DASWFH010000241.1:0-1804 GCA_036394355.1 Allostellaceae bacterium
GGATGGCTGGCCCAGCTACGTGACCGCCGATGTCGAAACCGCGCCCGCGCTGACCAATGCGGAAATCGCCGAGCGCATGAGCGGCAACATCTGCCGCTGCTCCGCCTATCCCAACATCGTCGCGGCCATCCGCGAAGTGGCAGAGGAGGACCGTCGATGAAGCCGTTCAGTTACCAGCGGGCGAGCGACGTCGCGTCCGCCTGCGCTTCGGCGGCGCAGCCCACGGCCAAGTTCATCGCCGGCGGCACGAATCTCGTCGACCTGATGAAGCTGCAAATCGAGGCGCCGGCACAGCTGGTCGATATCACGCGGCTGCCGCTTACTCGCATCGAAGAGACGGCCGAGGGCGGCTTGCGCATCGGCGCGCTGGTCACCAACAGCGCGGCTGCCGTCGACATGCGCGTGCGCCGGCGCTATCCGCTGCTCGCGCAGGCCATTCTCTCCGGCGCGTCGACCCAGCTTCGCAACAAGGCCACGACCGGCGGCAACCTGCTGCAGCGCACGCGTTGCCCCTACTTCTATGACACGACGAAGCCCTGCAACAAGCGCGTGCCCGAATCGGGTTGCGCGGCGCTCGAAGGCCTCAATCGGATGAACGCCGTGCTCGGTGTGAGCGACAACTGCATCGCCGCACATCCATCGGACATGGCAGTCGCGATGACCGCGCTCGACGCGCAGGTGGAGACGATCGGGTCCGACGGTTCCCGTCGTACCATCCCGATCGACCAGCTTTATCCTGCACCCGGCAGCACGCCGCACATCGAAACGGTGCTCGCGCCGGGCGAATTGATCGCGTCGGTGCTGTTGCCGCCGCCTCCCGCGGGCCGTCAGATCTATCGGAAGGTTCGCGACCGCGCTTCCTACGCGTTCGCACTCGTGTCGGTCGCGGCCGTGCTCGACATGGACGGCAGCCGTGTGCGCGGCGCGCGCGTCGCGTTCGGAGGCCTTTCCTATAAGCCGTGGCGTTCGCCGGATGCCGAGGCGGCGCTCGTGGGCGCCCCCGTGAGCCGTGCATCGTTCGATGCCGCAGGAAATGCGGCCCTCCAAAGCGCGCGCGGGTATGGCCACAACGATTTCAAAATTCCGCTCGCCCGGCGGACGCTGCGCGCCACGCTCACGCAAGCGGCCGGCCTCGCGTAAGGAGATTTCAGATGGCGCAAACCGATGTCGCGAGCCCGATCGGCCGTCCGCTCGACCGCGTCGACGGCCCCCTGAAGGTGACGGGCCGCGCCAAGTACGCGTTCGAATACGCGGCACAAGGGGAGGCCGCGTATGGGTTCATCGTGTCCGCGGCGATCGGCAAGGGCCGTGTCACTGGCGTGGACATACGCGATGCCGAGCACGCGCCCGGCGCACTCCTCGTTTTGACCCAGGACAATGCACCGCCGCAGACGCCGTGGGGCCCACTTGAGCTGCCGGATCGTTTCGCGCGCGCGGAGCCCGCGCTCGATACCGACTTGGTGCGCTTTTTTGGCTTCCCGGTTGCCTTCGTGGTCGCGGAGACATTCGAGCAGGCCCGCGCGGCCGCCGCTCTGGTCCGCGTCCGCTACGCCGCGGAGCCGGCCGAGTATGACCTGCGCGCGGCGGCCCCGCACGCGGAGACTCCGGGAATGATCGACGGCGGTGCGGCCCCCGACAGCGCGGTCGGCGATTTCGAATCCGCCTTCGCCGCCGCGCCCGTGAAGATCGATAGAGCCTATACGACGCCTTATCAGCACTCGGCGCCGATGGAACCGCACGCGAGCCTGGCGTTTTGGGAGGGCGATATGCTGACCGTCTGCACGGCGGCGCAGCTGACGACGAG